>CAWUNX010000301.1:0-4963 GCA_963923905.1 uncultured Methylocucumis sp. | reverse complement strand
ATCCTCTCTGGTCTCGTGGGCTCGGAGATGTGTATAAGAGACAGGGGTTAAAGGATTGAGCAAAAGATTTTGAATACTTTTGAGCCAGATTTCAGTAGTGCATTTTGGGCAGAGGATAGTAGGTTCGGTCATGTCGCAGTTTTTAGGTTGATGGGATTGGCGTAAGATCATACACCAGCTGAGGAGGGTTCTTTAAAAAACCTCCTAAGGAATGAATAGCCCATCGATTGAACCGACTTGGGTTCAACCGATGGTTTTTAAGCTTAGGTAGGGTCAATCACGCCTTGCGCAATCATTTTTAACGCAGTGATACTGGGTATAAAGAAATAATCGCCGCCGCGTGTTTCAACAAAACGCGGGATTTTGGGCAAGATATACGGCGCTTGGTCGCTATCGGGCTCGACTTGTAACACGGCTTTGCTGGGGTATTGGTCGTCGGCACTGTGGTTGCCTAAGATAATTTCTTTGTCGTTACCCGCTTTAAAGTCATTGCCATAGTTAATCCATTGCTGTTGCACGAATTCAAATTGCCGGTTGATGTCGGCGTTAACCATCATGATAATAATACCGTGATTACCGTCATCGCGGCTGCGGTCGGTGACTTGTCCATAAGGCAAGCCACGGCGTAAAAGGCGACGACGATTAGACAATGCGCCTGGGGTGTCGAAAGCGTCTTTGTTGACGGTGAGCGAGCCGGGTAGGCTACCTTCTGTCATTTGTAGCGAGCTGCGCGGATTAATGCGGCGGATATGCGCGCTAAACGGACATTTGCCGCCGCTCATGTCGTTATCGTAATCAAAATTACTCAGTAATTGGTCTTTTTGCTGTTCACCTGCCGCGTCGAATTCTACGTCAAAACTTGCTTTACTGGTCGCGTCCCACGCTTTGACTAACGGTGCACCGTTATCACGCCAACGTCCAACAAATTTTGCGGCTAATAATTCTTTTCCGCCTGGGTACGTTTGGCCGTGTTGGTCTAAATAGGCTTCAAACGTGCCGACATTTTCGTGTAGTTTGCGGTACACCATATACGTGCCGTTGCGTGCTAGCAATACCGGTTGCGGTGCCGGAGGGTATTCTCTGGCTTCGTCTATGTGGCCGAGTAAAAACTCACCGGTGGCTAATGGTGCCCAACTGCCGTCTTCTAAGACTTTGCCGCGTCCGTTAACCCGCTCGGCATCATAAGGTACGCCTTCAAATACCGGGTCGCTAATGCCATCGGTGTAACCGAAATGCTCTTTAGCCGTCGGTTTACCGTTTTCAAACACGATCTTGGCATCTTGATAATCCATGAGCTGGTTATTGTCGCCTCTATGCCCACTGAGTAAGACGATGCTGTCTTGATACTGGCTTTGCACGCCCATTAACCATTGATAACTTTGTTCGAGCATGTCTGGGCGTCTCGCGTTTAACGAGATGAAAATGTGTATATCTTTCTCACGTTGTTCGCGGTTACCTTGCCATATTGGGTCCCAGTGCTTAGGGTCGCTAGGGCCGTCATCACCTAAAATATCTTTGCGCTCTTTCATGCCACTAATAAATTCCGGTGAAAAACCAACTAACGAGTTACGCGGAACGCCTAACATTTTTAGCCCTTGATAAGTAAAAGCGATGTTAACCGTCCAATCGGGCTGCTTGACTTGGTTAGGGCCATCGCCCCATTCGGCGGCAGTGGTGACTTTTTTGTTAATGTCAGCGATAAATTGGCGACCTTTAACACCATTTTTGATATTAAAAAACACATAGCGCGCAACCGGGTAGCCAAAGCGACCGTAAGCGCGAATTACATTGCCTTGGATGTCCAACAAATCTAATTGCTTGGTCATGGTGTTATTCTCCTAAACGATATTTACCGGCTGACCACGTGGGTTCGGCAAGATTGGTGGGTTGTACGCGGTTAATAAAGGCTTGAAAATTAGCTCGTAATGTGGCGGCATCTAAGCCTTGGTTAGCGATTGCAAATTTGCTGAATTCTTGTTTTAAGTACAAGGCTTTCAGTTGTTCAGCTAAGGATTCATCGTTAGAGCCTACGAAGAATAATGCCGCATCGAGCTGGCATTTTTTCATGTAAGTAATAAAACTGTCGGCATCGTTAACCTGGGCAAAGCCATAGCAATGCCCCCATATATCTTTGATGGGTTGTTCAATGGCGTTCCACATACCGCGCAGATAACTGTCTAAATCACCTGTTGGCCCGCCATAAAAGTTGCTGGAGAACACGAGGTATTGTGATTTTAAGTGGTCTTCTTTAGGCAATTGACTACGCCGAATAGCACTAGAAAGTATGCTGAGCAAGTCAGAAAATAGGCTGCGCAAATCAGCACCGGGCAAGGATTCAGTATAGACATCGTCTAAGACAAAAAAACGGCATAAATACGTGTTGGGTACTAATGCCATAGGGCTATTATGAGCAAAATTCCATTGTTGTAATTTATCGCGTACTAAGTCAGCGCACGATAATTCGTCTTGCGCCCGTTCGTTTTTGATAGGCGATAAAATGGTTAAGGCGTAGGCATTGCCGCTGATATTACTGGACATGGTTTTCTCCTGCTTTTAAATTGCGGTCATGCCATTTTTGCCGTTTTTCTACTTGCAGCGCTGACATGGTAACAATTGGGGTTGGATACATATCGCCTAGGTCATGTTGTAAGCCGCGTAGTAAGGTGCGGTATTCTTGCATGAATTGTTCGTCCGTTAGGCTTTGACTTTTGTCTTGAAATTGCAGTAACGCGCTTTTTACCGTTTTTGCACCTTTAATGTCATTAGAGGTCGCGAGTGGATATGCGTTGTAGTAGTGAATAGTTTCAAGTTGGTTGTAATGAATGTAGTCATGAAACGGGGTTAACGCGACGGATTTGGGATAGCGTATATTCCATTTCCAGAATAAATCCAGCCCTCCGGGTATCGCGAAGGTGAAAGAATCGACGTATTGATCCCAACTGCCGTTAAAATTACTGAAAAATAGCATGTAGGCGTAATGTAAGTCTTCTTTGGGTTGCTTTGGGTCTAAATGCGGAAATTGGTCTCTTTTTATGATGACCCAGCGGGCATAGTGAATCAGTGATAAGGTTATTAAGCCTGATAAGGTGCTGGGTCTTTTGACGGCTACCCAAAAAAATAATTTGTTAACCCAGGTCGTATACCAGCGAACCGGCGTGATTACATTCATCGCGTATGCTTTACCTGCGATATTTGACATATCCTCTACCTCTTATTGTTAGTTATAGAAAACGTTGTAGATTAGTAATGTATGTGTTGTTGATAAGAAAGCAGCCTCCTTATTGAGAGAGAACGTAGTTAAACAGTTAACGAATGCATGTGTTCAGTAGCTAACGCTGTTTATTCAATAAAGTAAGTCAATAAACGTTTGTGAGCGTTATAGCTTAGTTTAGTTAACTGCGTTTAGCCTGATTCTAACTAAATAGTTTACTTGAAACTAAGTCATCACACTAATGCAACATACTTAAAAATCCAGAATTATGTGTTAACTAGGTTGCTAGTGTTGAAAACACTGATAATGTTTGCTTTGACTACCAAAACAGAGAGCGACAATACTTATCGATTGTCGTTATTTAGGTTACTATAAGATTTTGACGGCTACACACCTTCGTAGGGATAGGGTAATACATCGCTTTAGGCTTGGTGGCAGCATCCCTGCTGCCAACACCTTCATCCTAAATACCCGGTTCGGCTTTATGTGGGTAGCCGATTTGACTATTGAGTAACCAGGTTCAGAGAACTTATGTCTAAGCAAAACGCGACACCTAATAATGCAGCTCACCCAGTTGGTCTAGTGCAAGGCCATATCAGCTTATTAGGTGGTTTAGGAGAGCGCTTATTTCGCTTGTTAGCCGCTGTTGACCGTAGCGGTTCAATTAATCAAGCAGCTAAGGAGGTCGGTTTAACGTATAAAGGCGCATGGGAAATGATAGAGCGCGCGAATAATTTAGCGCCAAATCTATTAGTCATGACAGTACAAGGCGGCCGTGCGGGGGGGGGTACGAAACTAACGCCTGCCGGCAAATCATTATTACAATTGTTTAACGAGTTGAATGAGCAACATAATGTGTATTTGGCTCAACTCAATCAACGTCTACTCGACCAACCCGACGTTGTTTTTTTATTTAGGAGACTTATTATGAAAGCAAGTGCGCGTAATCAATTTTTCGGTAAGGTTACTGAAGTGGTTATAGGTGCGGTGAATGCTACGGTTTCAGTGATGTTAAAAGGCGGTGAAACCATCGTGGCTTCAATGACAAAAGAATCCGTGCACTCCTTAGGTATTAAAGCCGGAATTGACGTGATTGCGTTGGTGAAAGCGCCGCAAGTCATTATTGTGTCTGATTTTGGCGGTTATCGTTTATCAGCGCGCAATCAATTAACCGGTGTGATTAATCATATTCAAAAAGGCTCGGTAAATTCAGAAGTGGTGCTTGGGTTAACCGGAGGCAATACCATTATTGCTACCGTGACCAATGATAGTATCGAGAATTTGGGTTTAGTCGAGGGCGGCAGCGCGACGGCTGTGTTTAAGGCTGGAGCGGTGTTATTAGGGGTAGCAGGTTAAGGTATTTTGGCTAGCGTGATAAGATATGCTGACGGCATGAACCACATCGATATTTTATTTTTCAAGGTAAACAGATGAACATTACGCAACCTACGCTGGATGATATTTGGCGGCTATTTCAAGAAACAGATCGTAAGTTTCAAGAAACAGATCGTAAATTTCAAGAAACGGATCGTAAATATAAAGAACTTGCTAGCGATGTGTTTGCAAGCCAAAAAGAAACCGACCGCTTATTCAAGGAAACAAATAAAAAATTAGGCGATTTGGGCAATAGGCTAGGTGAGTTCGTACAGGAAATGGTTAGGCCCGCAGTGGTGCGGTTGTTTCGCGAACGGGGCATTGAAGTGCATCAGGTGATGCGCAATATTGAAGCATTTAACGATACCGACGCGATAG
>CAWUNX010000300.1:0-5013 GCA_963923905.1 uncultured Methylocucumis sp. | reverse complement strand
CGTGGGCTCGGAGATGTGTATAAGAGACAGCCCTTAATACGCGTAGGTGATACGGTTTTAAAAGGCCAGTTATTAGCGTATAGCCAAGGCATGATTTCAGCACCAGTTCATGCGCCAAGCTCTGGGCTTATTGTCGATGTCAACGACTATCCGGCCCCGCATCCTTCAGCCTTGCCGATTCGTATGATTGTGCTGGAAACCGATGGTAAAGATGAGTGGTGCGAAACCGCGCTGGTAGACGACCCGTTTCAATTGCTACCTGAAGATATTAGCTTGCGTGTAGGGGCTGCAGGCATTGTTGGCTTAGGCGGTGCGGTGTTTCCAACCGCAGTGAAGCTTAACATGGGTCGGGAAAACCGCATTGATACGTTGATTATCAATGGCGCGGAATGTGAACCGTATTTAAGTTGCGATGATAGGCTAATGCAAGAAAATGCCGAGCAAATCATAGACGGTGTGCGTTTAATGTTACATGGCATGGAAACTCACCACGCAGTCGTTGCAATAGAAGATAATAAGCCTGCCGCTTTTCAAGCCATGCAGGCAGCGGCAGCGGCCTTTGCCAACATTAAAGTCATGCAAATCCCTACGCGTTATCCTATGGGCTGGGATAGACAACTCATAGGCTATGTCACGGGACGTGAAGTACCGGTCGGTTGCCGCTCTTCCGAAGTCGGAGTGACGATTCACAACATAGGGACAGCATATGCAACACATAACGCAATTCGGTATGGTAAAGCCTTAGTCAGCCGGGTCGTGACGGTATCGGGTGGTGCAGTCGCTAAACCTATGAACGTCGAAGTGCCTATAGGTACGTTAATGAGTGAAGTATTGGCTTTTTGTGGTGTCGATACAGCCATGACTGCGCGTATTGTTATGGGCGGTCCTATGATGGGCGATTCACTACCGCATAGCGGTGTACCTACCGTCAAAGCCACCAGTGGTATTTTAGCGCTAACCGCAACTGAAATTAGAAATACCCAGGAACAACCGTGTATTCGTTGTGCCAGTTGCATCACGGTATGCCCTGCTGGATTAAGACCGTTAGATATGGCTAATCATATCCGCGTTAATCAATTAGATGCAGCTGTTGAAATAGGCTTAAAGGATTGCATCAGTTGCGGCTGTTGTTCGTATATTTGTCCATCGAATATTCCGCTGGTGCATTATTTCAAATACGCAGCGGGCGAAGTCGCGGCACGGCAACAAGCGCAACATAAATCAGAGCAAACCAAAAAACTGATGGAAGCGCGTAATGCTCGATTAGAGCGCATCGCCGAACAACAGCGCTTGGAAGAAGAAGCCCGCGCAGCCGCTAAACGCGAACGTGAGCGCTTAAAAGCCGAACAAACGGAGGTTGCATGATTAGCTATCAAAAACCCAGTAGCGGTGCGCACATAGGTGCAAATAAAACCGTTAATCAAATCATGTGGCAAGTTGTGTTAGCACTGATGCCGGCCACTGCGTTTGGCTTATGGCTGTTCGGTTGGCCGGCTTGGCATACGTTTTTATTAACAGTAGCGGCAGCACTTTTTTTTGAAGCATTTTGCTTACGTTTGCAAAACAAACCCGTTAAACCGGCCCTGATGGATTGTTCGGCTTTAGTCACCGGCTGGTTATTAGCGATGAGCTTACCACCGTGGTCGCCTTGGTGGTTATGCGTGACCGGCTCGGCACTGGCGATTATCTTAGGTAAGCATGTTTACGGCGGTTTGGGGCAAAATCTATTTAATCCGGCCATGTTAGCGCGGGTTGCGCTATTGATTTCATTTCCGGTCGAAATGACGACTTGGCCGAATATCTCACCGTTATTTTTTTCTGCATCCCCAGGTTTGGTTGAAAGCTGGCATATTACGCTATCGGGTATTACTCAGCCCGATGCAGTAACCGGCGCAACCACGCTAGGCTATGTCAAAACTGAATTCTCACAAAACCGCGTGCTATCAGAAATTTTACAGGACTATTCCGCAACGTTGAACTTCATCGGCTGGACGCGCGGCAGTTTAGGTGAAACTTCAACGCTATTAATTGCGCTAGGCGGGCTATGGTTAATCAAACAGAACATTATCCGTTGGCATATTCCTTTGTCATTATTAGCAACAATCACCGTATTAGCCAGCTTGTTTCATCTGCTCGATAGCGAACATTACGTCAGTCCATTTTTACACTTAAATTCCGGTGCGTTAATGCTTATCGCATTTTTTATCGCCACCGATTATGTCACATCACCGAATACGCCAATCGGGCAAATCGTCTTTGGTATCGGCTGTGGTTTGTTAATTTTCGTGATTCGCACTTGGGGCGCTTACCCAGAAGGTGCTGGCTTTGCTGTGTTATTAATGAACTCGGCAACACCGCTGATTGATTATTACATTAAACCGCGAATTTATGGCCGTGACCGCAAAGGCAAGCCTTTAGAAATTCCTAAATCTTAACAGCGAGAACAGACCATGACTCAAGATTCAGAATGGCTTAAAACTGTTAAGACCTTAAGCGACAAAGCATTTGCTTGGTTAAAAGCATGGTTAGCCCCGGAACATTTAGCAGGACTTAGACCCACACTAAAGTTTCAAACCGGCGTATTAGCAGGATTTGCGCTTATGGCTAGCGTGTTACTCGGCGTTACCAATTGCAGCACTGAATCCACGATACAACAGCGTTTAAACGAAGACTTAAAAAATACTTTAGCCGAAGTGATTCCTGCTGAGCTGTACGATAACGATTTATTAACCGACACCACTACAGTCGCCTCGGCTGACTACAACATTGCCGCTGATGAAACCTTGGTTTATCTAGCGAAGAAATCCGGACAAGTCACCGCTGTTGCATTTAAATTCACGGCGCCTGATGGTTATTCCGGCGCGATTAATATGATTATCGGCATAGATAAAGACGGCAATGTGTTAGGTGTGCGCGTGTTAAGCCATAAGGAAACGCCTGGTTTAGGCGATAAGATTGAAACCAATAAATCTAATTGGATTTTAGCGTTTGTTGGCAAATCACTAGCCAATTTAACAGCAGCGCAATGGGCGGTAAAAAAAGACGGTGGCGAATTTGACCAATTTGCCGGTGCGACTATTACACCGCGCAAAACCGTACAAGCCATTTATCGTAGCTTGCAACTCTTTAAAGCACATCAAGCGCAGTTAATTCTGCAATGAGGCGACTATGGCATTATCAGAAACGTATAAGAAAATCGCAGCCGACGGTATTTGGCATAACAATATTGTATTCAGCCAAAACTTAGCGTTATGCCCACTGCTTGCCGTCACCGGGACAGCTACCAATGGCTTAGGCATGGGGTTAGCCACTTTAGTGGTCATGATTGCCTCAAATGGCTTGATTTCGGTAGCTCGACATTTAATACCGAATGAAATTCGTATCCCTATTTTCGTATTGCTTATCGCTGCGTTAGTGACGCTGGTCGATATTTTAATGAACGCTTGGGCGCACGAATTATATAAAGTCTTAGGCTTATTCATCGCCCTCATCGTCACCAACTGCGCGTTATTAGGCCGAGCCGAAGCCTTTGCATCTAAGCAAGCGGTGAAACCCGCTTTATGGGATGGTTTAATGATGGGATTAGGTTTTACACTAGTCTTGGTCGCGTTAGGCGCTACGCGCGAAATACTAGCGAGCGGTACATTATTTGCGAATGCCTCGGTGCTACTTGGCTCATCATTTAAATTCTTAGAAATAACCGTTATTCCCGATTATCAAGGTTTTTTATTAATGGCGCTACCACCCGGCGGCTTCATCATGTTAGCGTTTATAATCGTTGGCAAACGCCTAATCGATTTAAAATTGGCGCAACGTAAACCCGCTGTAGTAGCGTCACACCCTGTATCTGAAACTGAAGAACCCGCTTGAGCAAGGAGTTAATATGAACGTAGGCGTTTGTTATGCGGAAATGGATAGGCAATTATGGATGCGTTTAGAAGTACCCGACGACAGCACGATTGAACAAGCGATTAGCTTATCTGGTGTGTTGAAAATGTACCCAGACATTAATTTAACCCAACAAAAGGTGGGTATTTTCGGTAAGATACAAAGCTTAGACACGCCAGTGAAAGAAGGTGATAGAGTGGAAATCTACCGCCCCATTACCGCTGACCCGCAACAAGTCAAACGCCGTAGACGCTAAACAAGGTGGCCTTATGTATATCTGTGTTTGTAAAGCCGTTACCGATGGTCAAATCGTTAAAGCCATAGAAAACGGCGCGTGTACGCGTAAGCATTTAACCCAATGTTTAGGCGTAGGCAAAGATTGCGGTAAATGTAATAAAGAAGTTGGCAGTCTATTACAACAAACCCTATGTCAAACGGACTATGCTGTGCCAGCGTATTCCTAAAACCTCCATCCCTCGCTAACAGACAACACACTATTAGGATTTTATGAAAGGCGATAGCAAAGTTATTGAATACTTAAACAAAATTTTAGAAAACGAATTAACCGCGATTAATCAGTATTTTTTACATGCGCGCATGTTTAAAAACTGGGGACTCAAAAAACTCAATGAAAAAGAGTACCATGAGTCCATCGATGAAATGAAACACGCCGACAAAATTATCGAGCGCATTTTATTCTTAGAGGGTTTACCCAACTTGCAAAGCTTAGGTAAGCTCATGATAGGTGAAAACACGCAAGAAATGCTAAGTTGCGATTTAAAGCTAGAATACCTTGCTGTACCCGACTTAAAACAAGCAATTGCCTATTGCGAAACCGTCAGCGATTTTGTTACTCGCGATTTATTAAATGATATTTTAGAGTCAGAAGAAGAGCATATCGACTGGCTGGAAACCCAACTAGAGTTGATAGACAAAATTGGCCTTCCAAATTATTTACAAGCGCAAATGGAAGAATAGTTATACCGAAATTATCCTGATGCCCGAGTCACTTTAGGTATCAGGACTCACCCCCACCTATCCTCACTGATAAGCCCTGTTCTACACTTGGCAAAGGCGTTGGTGCATAAATAAATTGATGGTTATTCTGTCCCTATCACCATTTTC
>CAWUNX010000299.1:0-5024 GCA_963923905.1 uncultured Methylocucumis sp. | reverse complement strand
CATTCGGTACGGAAAAATCCATTTCTAAACCTTCAGAGCGTCCTATCCAGTTCGCTTGCATGGTTTTAACTTGCTCTGGCCAGCCGTCCAACGTATCCAGTGCCGATAACAACTCATCAGCATATTCAGTGATTTTTAAAAACCATTGTGCGATTTCTTTACGTTCGACTTGCGTATCACAACGCCAGCAACAACCTTCAATTACTTGTTCATTGGCTAACACCGTCATGTCTTTAGGACACCAGTTCACAGGCGAGATTTTTTTATAAACCAAGCCTTTTTCCAACAAACGCAAAAACAACCATTGTTCCCACTTGTAGTAGTCTGGATCGCAAGTTGCCAGTTCACGCTTCCAGTCATAACCAAAACCTAAGCGTTTTAATTGGTCACGCATATAATCAATATTGCTATACGTCCAATCGGCAGGGTGTACATTGTGTTGCATTGCCGCATTTTCGGCGGGCAGACCAAACGCATCCCAACCCATAGGCTGCATGACATTTTTACCCAGCATCCGTTGGTAACGGCTAATCACGTCACCAATGGTGTAATTTCTAACATGACCCATATGCAGCTTACCGCTAGGATACGGAAACATGGATAAACAATAATATTTTTCGCGGCTGTCATCTGGTTGTACATTAAAAACGCCAGACTGTTCCCAGATTTTTTGAACGTCTTGTTCAATGTCCTGCGGCTGATAATTCTCTTGCATGATGGTTCTGTTTTATTCGGTCAAAACGGTTAGCATACCTTAGCGCGTGTTAAATCTAAAGCCCATTTAATAGCATAGCAGGTGTTATAACGATAAATTGTTTAAGCACCTATACCAACTTATAAATTTCCTGTGCAATTGATGCCTTGCACTTAAGTATTGAAACGCACTCAACACACATTGGAATCAATCAACATAAAAACATGATGAATATTACATTAGGTAACACAAAAAGTTTCTTAATCACTCCGTTCATAAAATGCCATATCTTCCAAGTTTTCTTCCCAAACAATCGTAGAATAAATGACTAACGTGGGGCGTTAAGTGTAGAAAAGGTTTGGATAAGCCTTTCTGTCATGTTGTTGAACTTCTTTAAATTCAGATGACATCATAATCTAGCTTTATCGTTTTATAATTTCATGCGTTAATCTTGGGTATCAATTAGGCTCATAGAACTTCCCAATTATCAATCAATAAAACTGAATATTTTTGAACAATAAAAAAGCCGCTAAGTTTTGAAACTTAGCAGCTTTGTTGAACCTGCTTGATGTTTTATTTGGTGCCGATGACTGGACTCGAACCAGCATGACTTTCGTCACCACCCCCTCAAGATGGCGTGTCTACCAATTTCACCACATCGGCATATTATTATTTCTGTTCAGGTTTTGCTTCTGAGACTGGTTGCGCAGCAGGTTCTGAAGAAACAGCAGGTTGCTGTGCAGCCTCAGGTTTTTGTACTTCAGGTGTTGTTGCTGCAGGCGCTGTAGGTACGTTTGGCGCTGGCGTTTCAGAAATTGACTGAGCAGGCAATGTGTTCGTTTCAGGTTGTTTGTCAGGAACGACGGTTGGAATTGTAATGCTTTGTCGCTCAGCTTCTTGGCTCATTAAATCATAACTGGTATTTTTCTTCCCATTTAAGACCGATAAGCCTAAGCTAGTCATAAAAAATAAAGTGGCAAATATGGCTGTGGTTCTGGTTAAAAATGACCCTGCGCCTTGTGCGCCGAAAACAGAAGCAGAAGCACCAGCACCAAACGTTGCACCTGCGTCTGCACCTTTGCCATGCTGAATTAAGATAAGTCCTATAATACCTAAGCCTAGCAAAACATGAATGACAATAATTATTTGGTACATGTAGTTATTATTTTTATATTGAATTGTAGATTTTTAAAAAAGAGTCGGCGTCTAAAGAAGCTCCGCCAATGAGACCGCCATCGATGTCAGGCATAGCAAATAAGCCCTTAGCATTATCTGGTTTAGCGCTTCCGCCGTATAAAATTTGGGTTTTTTCAGCAATAGTTGCATCTTTTGCTGCGATATATTGACGGATGTGTTGGTGAACTTCTTGCGCTTGTTGGTCAGTAGCCGTCTTACCCGTACCTATTGCCCATACGGGTTCATAAGCAATAACTGCTGTACTTAACGCATTGATACCAGCCAAATCGATGACAGCATCTAATTGTTGCTCGACAACAGCAAAAGTTTGGTCTGCCTCACGTTGTTCTAAGGTCTCGCCAATACACAAAATAGGGATAAGCTGTTGTGTTTGGGCTTGGCAAAAACGCTCGGCAACGGATTGATCGGTATCACCATAGTACGTGCGACGTTCAGAATGCCCCACTAATACATATTGGCAACCGAATTCTTTTAACATGCTGGCAGAAACTTCTCCTGTATAAGCACCTGATGCTTTATCAGCAACATTTTGTGCACCTAAGCCTAACTTAGTACCTTGAGTAAGCTCGCTTAAGCTTGGCAAATAGACAAAAGGAGCGCAAATGGCAATATTTGCGCTATTATCACCTAAACCAGCGATGATGCTTTGCGCCAGCGCTGTCGCACTCGCGCGCGTGCCGTTCATTTTCCAATTTCCAACAACGAGAGGTTGACGCATTATTACTCCTAGATGCAATAAAACTAGCTATGATATAAGGTTGGGTTTATGTGTTCAAGCACTTATTGCTTTTTTTACTTCATTAGCTAATTCATCAGCACAATATTGCACGGTCTCTTTGTGCTCACCTTCAACCATAACGCGAATTAATGGCTCTGTACCTGAAGCTCTAAGCAAAACACGCCCTTGTTTACCTAGCTTCGATTCGGTGTATTTTATTGCAGCCTGCACTAATTCGTTATGCTCTAAATTTATTTTTTTTGCCGTTTTAAGATTGATGAGGACTTGTGGGTATTTTTGCATACCCTTTTTTAATTCATGCAAGGTTTTTCCGCTGGTCTGAATTTCGGCAAGTACTTGTAGTGCCGCAATAATCCCATCACCTGTTGTGGTCTTGTCTAAGCAGATAATGTGGCCGGAGTTCTCGCCTCCTAAGATACTTTGATGTTTATTAATCATTTCCATGACGTAGCGGTCTCCCACTTTGGCTCTGATTAATTGTATGCCTAACTGATTTAAGCCGTGCTCCATGCCTAAATTAGTCATCAACGTACCTATAACCGGCCCTGTCATTTGACCGGTAGCAAGCTTAGCTTTTGCAATGATATAAATTAACTCATCACCATCGACAACTTCGCCTTTGTGGTCAACCATGATGACTCTATCACCATCACCATCTAAAGCAATGCCTAAATCGGCTTGTTCTGTTAATACGGCTTGTACTAGCAAATCTGGCTTGGTTGCACCACAACCATCGTTAATATTAAGACCATTAGGTGTAGTGCCAATTGCAATAACATTAGCGCCAATCTCAGCAAACACATGCGGAGCAATGTGGTAGGTTGCGCCATGAGCGCAGTCCACAACTATTTTTAGCTTATCGAAATCAAGATTAGGTGAAATACTAGCTTTGCAGAATTCTATGTAGCGCCCAGGCGCATCAACGATTCTTTTCGCTTTACCTAGCTTTGATGATTCTGCCGTTGTCATCGGTAAGTCTAGGAAATATTCGATTTTTTCTTCCGTTTCATCAGGCAGTTTAGCGCCTTGACTGGAGAAAAATTTAATACCGTTATCGTAATAGGGGTTATGAGAAGCGCTGATTACAATGCCAGCTTGCGCCCTTAAGGTTCTTGTTAAGTAGGCAATCCCCGGCGTCGGCATAGGTCCTAACATACGCGCATTCATCCCAGCTGCCGTTAAGCCCGCTTCTAATGCGGACTCAAACATATAACCTGATATTCGGGTGTCTTTGCCGACTAAGATAAAGTCGTGACCTTCATTAGCGAAAACTTGGCCCGCAGCCCAGCCAAGTTTTAATAAGAAATCTGCGGTAATCGGATGCTCACCGACTTTACCGCGTATACCATCAGTGCCAAAATATTTTTTTGAAGACATGAAGCGTTTTAAGGGTACGAGACTAAAAATTATAAAAGAGAAGCTATAGCCCCTCTTTTATAAGGATGCTTTAATTTTGCTGAGCAGTACCACTAAACGAAGGCTCGGCATTTTTATCATCTTTGCTTTTTAATTCCTCGTAAGACGTATCACCTTTAGGAGGCGTGTCATCCCAGTTTTGCGGTGGCCTAACAGGACGACGTGCCATTAAATCCTCAATTTGATCTTTATCAATGGTTTCGTACTTCATCAGCGCATCAGCCATCGCATGTAAGATGTCAATATTTTCTTTGATGATACGTTCCGCACGTTCGTAGTTTCTATCGATAAATGAACGAATTTCTTCATCGATAGTATGCGATGTTTCTTCAGCAACAGACTTATGTTGAGTAACAGAACGGCCTAAAAAAATTTCGCCTTCTTCGTCGCTGTACGATAATGGGCCTAAACGTTGTGATAACCCCCATTTCGTTACCATATTACGCGCTAATTCAGTAGCTCGCTCTATGTCATTAGAAGCGCCAGTGCTAACTTGCTCCCAACCAAACACCAGTTCTTCTGCAATTCTGCCGCCGTAAAGACTAGAAATCATGCTGTCCAATTTTTGCTTACTAGCACTATACTGGTCTTTTTCAGGTAAAAACATGGTAATGCCTAATGCTCGACCACGTGGCATGATGCTGACTTTATAAACTGGGTCATGTTCTGGCGTTAAGCGACCAACAATAGCATGACCTGCTTCATGATAAGCTGTCATGCGCTTTTCTTTTTCACCCATGACCATGGTATGTCTTTCCGCACCCATGATGAGCTTGTCTTTTGCTTTTTCTAAATCATACATGCTAACTAAACGCTTATTCATACGCGCAGCAAATAAAGCCGCTTCGTTGATTAAGTTAGCGAGATCAGCGCCGGAAAAACCTGGTGTACCTTGTGCTATGTATTTAATTTCCACATCGTCAGAAACAGGTACTTTTCTCAAGTGAACTTTTAATATTTGTTCACGACCTCTAACAT
>CAWUNX010000298.1:0-5038 GCA_963923905.1 uncultured Methylocucumis sp. | reverse complement strand
CACAAGGAGTATCGTCGGCAGCGTCAGATGTGTATAAGAGACAGGTTTAAATGTTTCGGCATAATGCTTAGAAACATTCTCTGCATATTCGGCAAAACTTTGGCCTGTTTGTGTCATGTTGGCTAGAAGATTTGCTGAAGGCGTTAAGTCTGGGTTTTCTACTCGGTTAATTTGCTTGCGTAAGGCTTGGCTATATGGTTGTTCAGGGTTATTGGCGTCCAAACACTTGGCTAACGGCTCTAAGTTAGTAAGAATGGCAAAAGCCCAGTCTTTTAGCGGGATAGCGTGTTGAGCTTGTTGTAGCAGCAAGCCCGGTTTACGGCCTTCATGAGCCACTTTAAGCTGGTTGGCATTCAGAATAATGTGCTCATCATCGCTAAACGGTGAGCTTTCAGACAGTAAGCAACTTAATAACAAGATTTCAATAAAATACGCCGTCTCTGCGCTTATACCTATTGCATTGCTAATATCTAAATCCAACGAGCGAATCTCAATATAGCGTACCCCACGCCGTCTTAACGCTACGGTTGGGCGCTCACAGGATTCAGCAATTTGCTTGGGTCTAATGATGTTATAAAACTCGTTTTCGATTTGTAAGATATTCGCGTTTAATTGTTTATAAACGCCGTTGTCAACAATGCCTATTGCTTGATAATCAGGAAAAGGCGTAGAAATGGCTTTACACAAACTATCCACATAGCCTAATAACGAGTTGTAATTTATGTTTAAATTTGCTTGGTTTTTACTCTTATAGCCAATATCACTCATACGCAATGACGTGGCGTAAGGATGATAAAGCGTGTCGTTATCGAAGGTCTGGAATTGGCTGAGCAATTCGGGTCTATCTTTAAAAAAACTTTTGCACAAAGCAGGAGATGCGCCGAATAAATACAATATCAGCCAACCAATGCGCTGAAAATTTCTGACTAAGCCAAAATAAGTGTTAGCAGTAAAATCTTCTAAGGTTAACGAGCTGTTTGTCAGTTTTTGCAGTACCGGCCATAACGCTTCAGGTACGGAGTAATTGAAGTGAATGCCTGCTATCACTTGCATGGTTTTGCCATAACGGTGTGCTAAGCCGTGACGGTAAATATGTTTCATGCGACCAATATTTGAATTACCGTATTCGGCGATACGGATACCCTCATCGCCGTCTATGCCGCAAGGCATACTCGATGCCAATAAAAATTCATCGGCTAAATGCTGATAAACGAATTGATGAATGTTTGTAAGATACGCCAAACTTGCCGTAGTCTCGGCAAACGGTGGCGTGATAAGTTCGATTAACGCTTCAGAATAATCGGTGGTGATAAAAGGGTGGGTTAGCGCAGAGCCTAATCCGATGGGATGTTGGGTTTGCGCGATAAGCCCTTGTTGATTTAAGCGTAGACTTTCTTTTTCTATGCCTTTTAACCCGCCGCATAAAAGTGATTGCAAGCCTTGTTCGCTAAGCTTGGCTAAAATGGTATTAAGCTGAGTCATGGCCTGGGTGGAGCCTTGTTGTAGTTGTAAAATTATAAGTGAATGTGCAACGATAGAATCCGAACGCTCGTATTCGATTGTTATTTACCTGCCGGTGCGGTTAGTTCCAGCAGATGTCTTTTAGCAGGGTCAGATGATGCTGCAGGTGCGTTTGCTGAGCCTGGATTAGACGTTGATGATGTCGGCGCAACGGAGTCGTAATCGTCGTCTAAGTCATCTGTGATTTTGCCATCGTTAACCAGTGATTCGCGTTTTTGCTGATAAGTATTTTTTAGGAATTCATAGCGTTCTGAATCTGAAGTCGCTTCATCGAAGATTTTTTCAGTGGTCATTAAGTCTGCGCGCGTATCAACAATATCAACCGCTTTAGCGCCCGCCGATGCGGCATTAGCCGCCGTACCACCAAACATAGAGACATAGGTTAACGGATTTAAAAACGCATCACCTACTATCCCAGCCGCATCACGCGGCGAGCTTGGGCCAAAAAAAGGTAGCACTAGATAAGGGCCGGACGGTACTCCCCAATAACCTAAGGTTTGACCGAAATCTTCTTTATGCTTGGGTAAATTTATATGTTGAGCGACATCGACAAAACCCGCTACGCCTAACGTAGAGTTGACGACTAAACGACCCGCATCCATGCCACCTTGGCTGAATTTTGCTTGCAGAAAATCATTAATCGTGACGCCTATGTCATTCATATTACTAAAAAAGTTGCTAATACCGGTATCTATCGCATCATTAGTAATCCAATGATAACCTTTAGCAATCGGCTTGGTTATATTTCGGTCCACTCTATCGTTAAAATATTGGGCATTTTGATTATAACTTTGCCAAGGATCATTAGCTGGACCTGATGCGCAACCGCTTAACAGCGCTGTTGCCAGTAATAAGCCTGTTGTTGAAAGTGTAGAAATGGTCACTGTTGTTGTCATACTCAAGTCCTGTTAAGCCTAAAGCGCCCAGTTAAAATCAAAGGACGCTAATTTTAGCACTTTCCTTGGGCTAATTTCGCAGTATTATTCTCTGTTAAAACAAAAAAGGAGATTTTATTCTGAAGTCTTGCCTGACTTTTCCACATTGTCTGTGGATAACTTTGTGCATAACGTTTGGATAACGTTACTAAGATATGGATATTGTTATGAATTTGTTAACTTGGCTAATTTTTGGTCACTGATAATTTTATTTTAAATCAATATGTTATAGGTAGTCGCCAGAGTAATTGCCTAATCTTTTACCATGTTGTTTCGTGCAATAGGTACCATCGATAATTGTGCATAAATCTTGACATTGTCAGATTCAGACAGATAACCACTCTCTCTTTCATGATACTTTTTTAATTAACGGATAAACGGACTATGATAATTTTTATATTGACAGGCTTAGCACTAGGCTTTTACGAACAACATCCTTTCGTAGTCGCCACAGATACCGTGAGATTAAGCATTGCTTATGCGAGCATAGCACTGTCATTGCTATGTATTCTATGGAGTTACCGAACAACGATAGGTCGCCACTGGGCACAAGATTTATTTTTTTCTTTTGTACTTATCACCTGGTTTACTTTCTGGCGCCCATTTCATCCGCACGATGCGCCTATGTTTTTCTTTTTTCCACTGTATTTTGTTTTTGTTACTGTATTTACCGAGTTTATTGTTAATACCAAACCTGCGCCGTTGGACTTGCTGACGTTAAAGCAATTGCAGCAAATCATGGCGAATTGGTGGTTACAGCCGTGGTTTGTCATGGCCATCGTATTAGGTAGTGCGTTTTTAATGCAGCAATATTTGCTTTACCCAGTGCTGGTGACCCTGGCAATGGTGCATAGAATATTGACGGCACATTACATTCGCTAGCCTCGGTGATAACGTGTTTTACTAGCTTTTTGCCGACTAACCACTTTGGTCTTTGTTGTTTTTGATGGTTTGGCGCGGCTAACAAAGTGCTTGGCGCTAGTTTTACTTTGAGTAAGCCGGTGATAACTGTGATGTTTAGTTGGAGAAACCGTCGCTTGTTGTGAATTTGGCGCGCCTTTACCGCAGCCTAACTGATAAGGCGCTGAGCCGACAAATTTGCCAGGGATAGTGGTAATATTTTTTGTACCATATCCCGTAAACAGGTTTTGAAAGCCTCGGTTCATCATATCGGTCATTAATTGATAACGTTGACTACTGCTTATACCACCGAGAACAACGCCAATCAAACGCTTACCATTTTGTTGTGCTGATGACATGAGATTATAGCCCGAGCCACAGGTAAAGCCGGTTTTCATGCCTTCTGCACCTGGAAACGTTGCCGTAAATTTGTTGATACCGGTTAATTCTCTTCCTTTAAAATAAAAGCTATGCGCGGCAAAATAAGCATAAAAATTGGGAAAATCACGGCGTATACGCCAAGCTAATAAGCCTAAATCGCGAGCAGTGGTGACTTGCCATTGGTGCGGCAAACCGGTGGCATTCATAAAGTGAGAATCATACATGCCTAACGCATGAGCTTTAGCGGTCATGCGTGCAGCAAAGTTTTCTTCGTTACCTCCGATATATTCTGCTAACACAACCGTAGCATCGTTAGCCGAACGCGTGATAATTGCTAAGATAGCTTCTTCCACTGTAATAGATTCACCTGTTCTTAACCCTAGCTTGCTAGTAGGCTGTTTAGCGGCATGATGTGATACCGGCATACGATCTTGTAAGCCAATTTGACCTTGGTTTAACGCAGTAAATGCCATATATAAAGTCATCACTTTGGTTAATGATGCTGGATACCAAGAGTGATTCGCATCTTCTTCATGAATGATTAAGCCCGATTCCGCATCGATTAAAATTTCAGCATGACCGGCATAGCTTAAGCCTGCGCTGAAGAGAATCACAAGGGTAGTGAAAGCAAGTGCAATGTGTTTTATTAATTTAACCATGTCAAATCTGGGAACGTCGAAAACTTAAAGAATTTATAATACAGGAAGTCTCTGTATTATTTTTGCAGCCGGTAGATGATGTGGCATTTTAACACCCGTTTTTACGGAGTAATATTAAATTCGGTATTTTTGTCTGAGGCTAGATAGAGAACGAGACGCTTTTTCCTAATTGATTTTCCTAGCAAACATATGCTGTGAACGCTCAAATTTTCGGTTTTTTTTTTTGAGCAGGGTACGCTGTGCGTACCTTAAAAAATCGCAATAAAATCAATAAAAAGGTAAGCGTAGCGTACTACAGTGAGCTGTAAAAGCTAAAAATTTAACCGTTTTAAGTATAGATTGACACGGCAATGGACTGCCTAACTGTTAGCACCCGAATTTAACTCTTAAGATACTCAACTATGCCCGAATTACCCGAAGTTGAAACCACTTGCCGTGGTATTGCGCCTTATGTACAAGGCCAAACCATAAAAGCATTGATTGTGCGCCAACCTAGGTTGAGATGGCCGGTACCGTCAAATTTAGCCGAAATAATAGCAGGCCAGCGCATTCATCAAGTGTCGCGGCGTGCCAAATATTTATTGATGACGGTTGATACTGTCTCTTATACACATCTGACGCTGCCGACGATACTCCTTGTGT
>CAWUNX010000297.1:0-5043 GCA_963923905.1 uncultured Methylocucumis sp. | reverse complement strand
CGGCAGCGTCAGCTGTGTATAAGAGACAGGGTTGGTTAACAATACGATAACCATTGATCCGAAGGAAAACATCTGCGACGGCAAAAGCTATACGTTTATTGCCATCAATGAACGGGTGGTTTATCGCCAAACTTTCCAATAAAGCCGCCGCTTCGGCAATGGTGTCATCATAATACCCCGTTTGTGGTCGGAATAAAGCCGATTCTAATGCGCCAACATCACGAATTCCTGCTGAGCCTCCATATCGTTGGATCAATAAATCGTGAAGTGTTAGGGCGTCGGCGACTGTCAGGAATTTTGTTCCCTTCACTTCGCTAATTCTGAATATAAGCTATCAAATTCAGCTATGCTATCAGCGAACGCGTTTAACACCTGCTGGCTGACCTGCGCTTTAGTTTTGCGGTCAATGTATTCTTGTAAGGCTTCATCAAGCAGAGCTTGCACCTCACGCCCCTCGACTGCTGCAAGTTGCTGAATCGAGGCCAGCACATTAGCTGAAAGTTGGGCGGATAAATTGTCTTGAACAGCAACAGTCATCATCATTCCTCTATATAAACAGTGGCATCATGATACGCCGCTGAGGATTAGGTTTCCAGCTTAAAGCTATTTTATGATTAATGGGTAACCTGCGACAAAGCTTTTGGGTATTTAATAATAGGTCTGTTAGATTTGCGGTTACCGGATTACATTCATGGGCATATTAAGGAATTTGCCTAACAGGAATGGGTATCCCACAGCAGTAGCCAAAAAAATAGATGAAATTGATATTTAAATCACAGCTAATCAAAGCCAATTCTTACTGTAACTAAATTAATCGGCTTTGTGGTTACTAAAGCCAGCTCTAGCAGTGGTCAGCCGTTAACTTCAGCGATGTGAGATTATGAACGTAATAAGCCAACAACGTGCGCATTCGTTATTTGCTAACCCGGATTCAGCGGAAAGTTTTTATCAATCAAGGTTATAAGATGCACTATAGGATGCCGCCGACGTTAGGAGGCGCATCGTTCGAGTGGCATATGGAGTGGTTCGCTTGGTATTTTGGATTGAGTATTCATGTCAGCTTTTTTATGCGCATTCAGCCTTAGCGCGGCGAATACAACTGGATATTCGGGATAAATTTAAAATCCTTGGTGTTTAGAGTGTATAACTCAAGTCCGTAAACAACGGCGGTAGCGGCAATCGGCATGTCGGGTATGGATGGCCTATGGCTGAGCGAGTAATCCGCCATGAGGCCGATAAACAGATCTGAGATGTCAGTTGTCACAGAATAACAACGGCACAAATCCAGGTGTTTCCTGATGTGGGCCAGCTCTTGTTTATCCCTTGCCCCAAACATTAATTCCGCCTTGGTAATCGTGCTAATAGCAATGTTATCGTGACCTATCGCCCTAAGCGTTTGAATGGTCAGCGAATTGGCTTTGTAAAATTCGATCAGGATATTGGTGCCGCATAAAATCATGGCTGATTTTTTAGCCATGCATCGGCGCGTAAAGTCTCTTGGTCTATGTTTCGATCTTGCCAAAGGCCTGCATAACCAAAAAAATCAGGTTCTGTAGTGACAAGGGTTTCTGCGTGGTGTTTGATTAAGTCCTTAACAAACTGGTAGTGGGCGACACCTGTTAATCAAGTAAAAATGTTAATGCCAAATTCAACTTTTTTGATAGGCAAACCGATGACGGTATCGTCCATGAGTTCTAGCTTGGAAAAGCTGATAGTTTTGCGGGCTAAGCGATTGATCCAGGTATCGTTTTTACAGGCGGGGCAATGGATCATCCGTGTTCCTTTTCATACAATAAGGGCATTGCCATATGCTTATCGCCCCCTAGTTTTTGTAACATCGTTATGTCGGATTAATCCAACCTAGTGTGCTCAGCATGGGCTAAAACTTGTTATCTGAAAGGAGATAACCAGAAGTAGTAACGATAACCGTAGCGAAACGCAGGGGGGTTTAATACCATGGTTACATAATTGGCGGGTACATATAAATACTTAAGGTTATATTTTTAACATGGCATCGTAGCTTACACATGAATGTCAAAAGTTGATACACTGAGCAAACTATGAACAGGAGTTGATGATGACTACGATAACCTGTGACTCTCAAGACGTCATGATCAAACTAAGAGCTGTTGGCGTATCCCAAGAACATGCCGATGCGTTTATCCGTGCTATTGTTGAGTCCCAAGACAACTTGATAACAAAAACCGATCTTGAACTCGCATTAAACCCTATAAAAATGGATTTAGCCGTGCTTAAGGCTGACTCGATAACCTTAAAGTGGATGATGGGCGTGTTGATTGCTGGAGTCATGTCTATTGTCATTAAGACGTTTTTTTAATAACCGCTCAGTTGGTATGCACGGTTGATTTATCGTAACGTTGAGCTTTTATGACCGTTAAGTCTCATAACATTCTTCTTACACCTAAGAGATAGCTCTTATCTTGATTGAAGGCAAGCGGCTTTGTGGTTACTATACCCAGCCTAAAGCCAGCTCTAGCAGTGGCCTGCCGTTAACTTCAGCGATGTGAGATTATGAACGTAATAAGCCAACAACGTGCGCATTCGTTATTTGCTAACCCGGATTCAGCGGAAAGTCTTTATCAATCAGAGCAAACACAGATAGCCAGCCGTTTGCATGAGTTAATTGAGCAACAAGTATTGCTAACGCCGGATGCGGTGGCGTTGAGTTATAACGGACAAGCGCTGAGTTACGCTGAGTTAAATCGTAGAGCTAATCAATGCGCGCATTATTTAATCAGCTTAGGGGTTAAGGCTGATTCGTTGGTTGGCGTCGTCATGCAGCGTTCGCTGGAGTTACCGATAGCGTTATTGGCGATTTTAAAAGCAGGCGGCGCTTATTTGCCGTTGTCTGTCGATTATCCAGAGCAGCGTATGGCGTTGCTTTTGGCGGATGCCGGTGTTGAGCTTGTTTTGACTCAACAGGCGTTACTGCCCAGTTTAACTCAATTAGCCGATGGTAAGACTTTGTTTTGTTTAGATAGCGAAGCATTTTATCTTGAACAAGAACCCGAGACTAACCCAGCTATTCAGCTTAATCCTGAGCATTTGGCGTATGTAATTTATACGTCAGGCTCTACTGGGTTGCCTAAAGGCTGCATGATTTCGCATCAAGCCATTGTTAATCGCTTGTTATGGATGCGTGAGCAATATCGGATTAATGCTGACGATATTATTTTGCAAAAAACGCCGTATACCTTTGATGTCTCGGTTTGGGAGTTTTTTTTACCGTGGTTGTCTGGCGCGTGTTTACTAGTCGCTAAGCCGGAAGGGCATAAGGATAACGCTTATTTAGTTGAATTAATTCAGACGCAAAAAGTGACAGTATGTCATTTTGTGCCGTCTATGCTTAGATTTTTTCTTAAGCAAGACGGTGTGTCGGCTTGTGCTAGTTTAACGCGGATTTTTGTCAGTGGTGAGGCGCTAAGCTATGAATTAATGAGTGAATGCTTAGAGGTTCTACCGGCTGAGCTACATAATTTATACGGCCCGACTGAAGCGGCGGTCGATGTGAGTTATTGGCCGTGCCAACAGCGCCCCGATAAAAAAGTCCCGATAGGTAAGCCTATTGCCAATATTGAGTTATGGATTTTAGATGCTGAATTAAATCCCGTTGCTGCCGGTCAAGCCGGTGAGTTGCATATAGGCGGCATAGGTTTAGCAAGAGGATATTTGCACCGGCCTGAATTAACCGCAGAAAAATTTATTCAAGCACCGTGGTCTAAAATTAAGCTGTATAAAACCGGTGACCAAGCGTGTTGGTTACCCGATGGCAATATCGAGTATTTAGGCCGGTTAGATTTTCAAGTGAAAGTACGCGGGTTTAGAATCGAGTTAGGCGAAATCGAGGCGTGTTTAAGACAACATGAGCAGATTAATGACGCTGTCGTACTGGTTAAAGATCAAGCATTAAACGATGCTAAATTAGTCGCTTATCTGGAGTGTGCTGATACTGATTTAACGGCGAAGGCGGTTAGAGACTATGTTAAAGCCGTGTTACCTGAATACATGGTGCCTAATCATGTGGTGTTCATGGCAGCGTTGCCGGTGACGGCACATGGTAAAGCCGATAGAGAGGCGTTACCTTGGCCTATACCTCAGTCGTTCCTGACGAATGGGGCTGAGCCTGAGCTTAAGTCAAATAACTTAGCGATAGAAGAGTTGTTACGCCTAGCGCAAGACGTGTTTAATCTACGGATATTACCCGATGATGATTTATTCGACGCCGGTGCGACTTCGTTTACGTTGGTACGTTTAATTGAGCAAATTCGTCTGGTGTCGGGGATTACTGTGCCCATCGAAGTGGTTTTACAACAGCCTACGTTAGCCGCGCTGAGTCGATATTTGGCTGAACACTCAGTGGAACAGGCAATAAAACCTAAGCAAGCGCTGTTAGCGTTAGCCGCTGAAGTATTGTCGATTCCGGGTTTAACCGAACACGATGATTTATTCGATGCCGGTGCGACGTCGTTTACGTTAGTGCGCTTGGTTGAGCGTATCCGTCAGCAATTCGATGTCGCGATTGGGCTTGACGCCATTTTAGCGATGCCTACGGTAGCGGCGTTAGCGACAGCGCTAACAAATTCTAACCCACAAATAAAAACAACGCCTTATGGCTTGACGACAGTTAAGCCAAGCATTATTAGCTTAGCGACGTTTGAGTTTGAACACGCATTTTATCGTCGCCCAGCGTTAGCCTCTAAACCATTGGCGTTATCTCAGACTAAGCTCGCTCAGTTATTGTCGTTATTAAAACAACGTGACGTTCAAGGTAAACCTAAGTATTTGTATTCGTCGGCAGGTGGTTTAAATCCGGTGCAAGTCTATGTTTGGCTTAAAGATGATGCCGTACACGACATACCTGCAGGAATTTATTATTACCATCCGGTAACGCATCAGCTTCATTTAATCAGCAGTCAGAATAAATTAGAACACGCGTTTGCTAATCTGGATTTAGCTACAGACGCTCAATTCGGCTTGTTTTTAATCTGTCTCTTATACACATCTCCGAGCCCACGAGACCAG
>CAWUNX010000296.1:0-5059 GCA_963923905.1 uncultured Methylocucumis sp. | reverse complement strand
GCTAACACTAAATGGTCTCCGACTAAAGTACCGGTAAACACATAACGCAAGGTTTTGTCTTCTGCAACATCTAGCGCGACGACCGTGCCTTTGGTTGATTTAGCTATAAATAACATATCGCCGTTATCGGCTAGCCAGCCGCCGTTTAGCGATTCCGCTTGTGCCGTGGTTAATGGCGCAGTCGATAAAAAGAATAAAAACAATAAGCTGGTTTGTAAAAGGTGACGCAACATGAGAGTTCTCCAAAGCAGTAAAAGTAAGGTTTATAAAAGTGCTCGCTCTAGTGAGTCCAGAGCGAGCAAGGCAATGCTCGTTATTCCAAAATGTTCAAACGTAGCGAAGAAGGTTGAGCACGATGGGCAGAGACCGAAAATTTACTACCGCCAAAGCCCATGTCGAATAAGCAATTGTTTAAGTCAAAGCGTTCAGGCAACTCGGCCTCTAATGCTTCGCATTTAGTCTGCGCTTTATCCATGCGTTTAGTACTTAAATCAGCTAGGCGATAAATTTTGGCGCTGTAATCAGGTAAAGCGGGTAATTCTTCCGTGGCAAATAAGTTGTCATTAGTTAAACGCCAGCTCTCAATAAATTCTATGAAATCAGCGCGTGTTACATGACCCAGTCCGGTATCAGAGCTGTCATCAGTTACAGGTAATGCGACACCATTACCATCCAATAAACCTAGGCTAAATGGCTGGCCTAATAAGCCAACAGTATCGGTTTCGCTAGGAACGGTAACATTAATATCTACATAAAATTTGTTGACATTAACAACAGTAGCAATATCGGATTGAGTATTAGCGATTAAATACGACTTGTCTTTACGTTGTATATAGCCCACATCGCCAATCGCAACTTTGCCGTTATTTTTAACCTTAACCGGCGCCCCGTCTAAGAAGACTAATGTACTGTCTTCGCTACGGTGGATTTCTAAGCTATGTTCTGACCAATTAAACTGTATCGCTTTAGGTATGGTATAAGCACTGACAGTATTCGCTTTATCAAAGATAAATCGGCCATTAATCGCAAACCCCGTACCATCTTGTAATGCGACTAACGCGTAATCGCCTGGAAAATTATGGTCATAAGCGATGCCATTAAAAGTTGTGATATGTGGGTCAGAAACAATTGAGCCGGAGCGGCATTTAGTAAACGCTTGATAAGGGCTTTCACCGTTAAGAAACCAAGCAGCCTCAGCGTAAGATACGCAAGGTGCGGCATTCTCTACGGCATAAACCGTGTTAACAAAACCTGCTAAAGCTAAGCCAGAAAGTAATAAAGTATGTTTAATGTTCATGGTCGTCATTCCTCAATGTTAATAGTTTGATGCCTAGAAGCGTCTGCTTAAGCTACTAACCGTAGCCTTGGCAACTTTACAACATAGGCATATTAGGTACACGTTTAAATGTAGAAAACATTGACCGATTCGGCATTGCTTTCATGGCGTATAGTATCCAGCTAAGTTATGGCAGAAAAATGAGCGGAATAAACCATTTAATGGCGAGATATGACAAAAGCCTAACGTTGACATAATTTGTCATAATCGCGTGAAGATTCGCCTTGTAATTTTGCTAAGCTGATGTTAATAAATCACTTTCTGCGAGTGATTTAGTTACTTGTATGCTTGTTCATTTCATAAAAAAGCGTTAAAAACTATGTCAGAAAAAATACTCATCGTCGATGACGATCCAGAAATTCGCACGTTATTAACACGCTATTTAACAGGTGAGGGCTTAACGGTACGTGCCGTCGAAAACGGTGTTGCGATGCGCCGCTTGCTTGAACGCGAAGTGTTTGATGTGCTGATTCTCGATATTATGTTGCCTGGTGAAGATGGCTTAAGTTTATGCGCAAGACTTAGAGCCGATGGTTTTTTTCTACCAATACTGATGTTGACGGCGAAAGGCCAAGACATCGATAGGATTATCGGCATAGAGTTAGGTGCGGACGATTATGTTGCTAAACCGTTTAACCCTCGCGAGCTATACGCGCGCATAAAAAGTCTATTACGCCGGCAAGCCTATGCCAAAATACCGGGAACACCAGAATTAACCGAAGAAATGGCGTTAGTTGGCAGTTACAAACTCGATAGTCGGCAGCGTGCTTTGTTAAAAGACGAGGTGACTGTTGCGTTGACTACCGGTGAATTTGCCTTACTGACCGCGTTAGTTAGTCATCCTATGAAAGCACAATCGCGGGAGCGCTTGTTAGAACAATCGCGCAGTCGCGACAACGACGTGTCCGACCGCAGCATAGACGTGCAAATTCGCCGTTTACGCAAAATCATCGAAGACAATCCGGCTGACCCTAAATACATACAAACGGTTTGGGGATTTGGTTATGTCTTCGTACCAACCGGTGAAAAACGGTGATGACATTGCCGCGCTCGTTATTAGCGCGTAGTGCAGTGTTAATCGCTAGCTTAATTGTGATTTCACAGTTAGTGACGGCATTAGCGTTTATCTACTGGGTGCAATTGCCGCGTTTACAGGTGATTTCAGAGCTAGCAAAAAGCCATTTGCATAGTGTACGTGTATCGTTAGCACTGTTAGCAGAAGATAAACGCACGGCCTATTTGCAAGCAGCAGGCAATGATTTCGGCATGAGCATCTTGTCAGAAAAACCCAAACTCGAGACTAACAATGATAAGCCGCCTTTAGTTGTTGATAAATTTATTCAGTTATACCGAAATAATTTATTGCCAGGTGAATGGATAAACTATCAAGCACAGCCTGAGCCTTATATCTATGTGCAAATAAACGTGGCTAATACGCCGTATTGGATACGCTATGAGGTCAAACCGTTTAGCACCGATTTTGATAAACATTGGCTAGGCATTATTATTTTATTGATTTTTTTGGCTATTTTAGGCGGACTGGTCATTCATCGCGCGTTAAACAAACCACTACAACGTTTAGCTGATGTGGTCGGCCGTATTGGTAAAGGCCAGCGTGTCAGCTATATTCCAGAACAAGGGCCAGATGAAATTATCGCGTTTATTCGCGCATTAAACCGTATGAATACAGACTTAAAACAATTAGAAGCCGACCGTAATTTAATGTTAGCCGGTATTTCTCACGACTTACGCACACCGATTACCCGCATACAACTTGCATTAGAAATGTTAGGCGGTGATTTCGATTCGGATATGAAAAACCGCATATTAGCTAATTTAGCTGAGATAGAAGGTGGGTTACGGCAATGCTTAGATTTTGCGCGTGATGCAGGTGATGAACCAACACAAAGCGCAGACCTTAACGAATTGGCGCATTTATGTGCAGTCAGCTATAAAGCGAATGGTTTTGAAATAGCGTTGGACTTATGCGAAGAAGCAGAAACTGTTATTCGGCCGTTTGCGATGGAACGTTTAGTTAGAAATTTGTTAGATAACGCCATTAAATACGCTGGGGTAGGTATTAGTTTAGCAACGCGTGTTGAAGGCGATAGCTTATATTTAAGCGTGTTAGATAGAGGTAAAGGTATAAAAAATGAAGATTTAGAGCTATTGCGCCGCCCATTTACCCGCGCTAATGCGGCACGTGGCGGCGCGTCTGGTTATGGTTTAGGCCTCGCTATTGTCGATAAAATCATAGAAGCACATCAAGCCCATATTGACTATTTGCCACGCGAGGGCGGTGGCTTAGAAGTCCGCATCAAACTGCCGAAAATAACCGAGACTTAGCATCCGCTAGATACGGCAATGCTTGTTGGAGATTTTCGATAACCCTGCTTGCTTGTGTAGATACAGGAGGCTGAGTTTTCGGACGCAATAATAAATTACAACCCACACCGGCATTAATACCGGCTTCTATATCGGATTCTTTATCCCCAATTAATAATGACGCCGCTAAATCGGCGTTAAATTCGTGTTGCGCGGCTAAAATCATGCCGGGATTCGGTTTGCGCATAGGGGAATCAATACGGTATTGACCAATTCCGTATTCAGGATGATGCGGGCAAAAATAAACTTTATCGATACGAGCATTGTGCTCGTTAAAAACCTGACACATCCAAGCGCTAAGCTGAGCAAAATCTTGCTCACTATAAAAACCCCGGCCAATACCCGCTTGATTGGTGACAACAAAAATCAAATAACCCAGGGCTTTAGCGCTTTGGCATAACTCAAAAATGCCGTCAACAAATTGAAAATCTTCTTGTTTATAAACATAGGCGTGATCGATATTAATCACGCCATCACGATCTAAAAATAGGGCAGGTTGCATAGTCAATAAGAATTTAACGAGTGATGAATTTTTTTAGCGAGGGCATTAATGCCATGTTCAGCGACTTTTTCATGGTTACCTTTCATCTCAATTTTATAATCAGCAGCTAACTGACCGGTTTTGACATTGATTAAATGCACCATTAAATAAGAAAATAAATAACTCGGTTTACTGTGTTGGGTGACTAAAACCCAATCCGCTTGATGAGATTGACCTAGCTGAACCGCAGCATCATTATGGTCATACAAATAGCTGAGGCTGTAATTAGCTTGGTTTTGCTCTTGTTGAGGAATTGAAATAAGCTCGTAGCGCGCTAGCTTATTTAATGCGTTAACTAACAAGGGCTTAAAATTGGCAGTGCGCGCATATTCCTGTTCGGTATAAGGCAACGAGGTTAAATCGCGTAATTCAAAATCCAATACGGCTATGCGAGCCTCTGCAGCGACGTTAACTGTGACTAGAGCAAATACTAATAGCGTAATAAATCTTATCATGATGTTCTCCTGGTTAAAAAGATAAGGCTAACAATGTGATTTATACCATAGCCTTTTATTCTTCGCTGCTTAGTTCAGCCTTACTATGTCGGGATATTTGCCTTGTGCTGACTTGGTCTTATAGTGAGTCAGTATAGAGAATGCCAATACTTAATGGGAATTTCCCGCAGATTTTGGGCTAAAGTAAGCTTGCTATCAGTCGATTTAAGAAAATAAGTGATTGCAAGTCATAGAAAAGTCGATTATTCTAATCGGCTTTGTTAAATCCTACGGAGAGATGGCCGAGCGGTCGAAGGCGCACGCCTGGAAAGTGTGTATACGGCAACGTATCGAGGGTTCGAA
>CAWUNX010000295.1:0-5072 GCA_963923905.1 uncultured Methylocucumis sp. | reverse complement strand
TGATTATGTATTATCGCTCATTTCTTGGTATTGGCGTTGATGGAAATAGCCTTAGTTTTTTTCATTTCTGCCTTGCCTGTTGTTACTAAAAAAATAATTCTAGTGCTTTTTTTGTTGCCGATATATTTTTCAGGTATAGCTGCAATTCGTTATTACGTTAGCTTGAGTTCGAAACCCATAAGACGGAATCGTAAGTTGAATTAGCGAAGCGTAATTCGACATGGTGATGCCACAAAAGCCATAAGATGCACTTATTAGATGTGTCGAACGAAGGGCGGCGCATCGTTCGCGTGTTTCCTTTTGTCTCGATACATACTACTTGGCATATCCTTATTGCATAACAGTCATCATTCGAGTGACGAGCGCTATGCTTGCAAACACTGAAAAACCGCTTTTGCGACTTCGCCGGTAGGGTCTAGTGGTTCATAGGTCCATGTCTGATAGTTATGAGTGAGTGGCTTAGCTGCGCCGTATTCGATTAATTTAGCGATGATGTCCTGATGGTATTTTTCCATCGCGTTATCAGTCATATCGACGAGTAAAGGCGTGCCGGTATAAGCGGCTTCTGAACACATAGATAATGAGTCGCCGGTGACGATGAGTAAATCGGCGTAGGCTAGCATGGCGTGATAAATGCTGTGCTCGGTTTTGCGCCAGTCAAAAAAATGATACTGGCTGGTTAATTCGCTTAATAATACCGATAATGCGTCATTGGGTGTGCGTCGGCTGTTGGTGATGACGATGCTGCCGTCTAAAGCTTGGTTGATGCTATTAATCTTACTAGCTAAGCATTGTGCGTGTGCTGTCGTAAAACCATTGCAATAACGCGTGTTGCCGCCTAGAAGTACGGTGATAATGGGGTTTTTCAGTGGTAGGAAAAAATCGGCATGTTGTTTACGCGCTCGAGCTAAGCTGGTGTGGGTTAACCCGTGGCTTACGCCTATTGTTGATACGATTTTTTCCCCAGATAATTGCGGAGAAACGATTAAATCGTATTCAAGCAAGCGTGGATGCTGTTGCTCGGGCAGTATAGAGGCTAGGTAGATATTAAATAACCGATTGTTAAATACACTGCGTAAATCAGCTATCGCTTCGGTGGTTTCTTCGCCTGTACCGCTAATCACGATGAGTAACGGCGAGTTGTTAGTATTGCTTTGTTGATATTTTTCTTTTAATGACGTTAGGTAATATTGCATATTGCCATTCGGCTTAGGAATTATCTGAAAACCAAAGCCTAATCTGTCGGCAAGTCCAATTCTAGCGTGCAGTTCGCCGGTATAATCACTGTCCACTACCCAAACCATTACGTTCAAGTGTTGAGCTGTTTTGTTATTGGTGTTTAATCCCATCGTTGTTTATCCGCTCGCTAATTGTTTGTGCTGCCAACGCGCCATCCGCTAAGGCGTGGACGACAGATTGATGATGAGGGCTAGTGACATCACCAACGGCATAGATATTAGGCAGCGCTGTGCATTTATCCGCATCGGTGTTGATATAGCGTGAGTTTGATACGATGCTTGATAGCTTAGGTTGGTTTAGTAAAAACTCGGTATTAGGTTTAAAGCCCGCTCTGACAAATACGTTATCGACTAAATATTCTTGGCCGTTGCTTAATTGTAGCTCTAGCTTGTTTGCAAGAAGATGAAACGCGCGAATTGTCGTCTGGGTGTACTCAACGACCATGCCTGTGTCTAGCCAAGCGCGTAGTTGCTGTTTTAAATAAGGCTTGGCTTTCGCGTGTCCGCGCACAAGGAATATGACTTTAGCACCAGCGGCGGCTAAATCTAATGCCGTGTAATGGGCATTATCGCCACCGCCAACAACCGCGATAACTTTATGGGGCGCTTGGCTTAAAAAGCTTAAATGGTCGAGTGGGAAAAAAGAGATGAGTGTTGAGGCAAGAGCTGTTTCAAAACCGGGTAGGGCGGTAAAAATTTCTGCGCCTACGTTGGTAACTCCTGTCGCTATAACCATAGCGCTTACAGTAAGTATATTTTTTTGAGCGTTTTGCTTGAGCGTAAGATTTAAGTGGGTTGCGCGCGGGGTTATGTCTATCAGTTTGGTCGCTGTTTGAGTGGCAATGTTTTCTAAATTGATGTGTTGTTCGTAATGCTCAGCCAGCTCACGGCTGGTTTGGTTAGGCATACCGAGCACCCAGCGGTTGATTCTATCCAGGTGGCAAAGTTGCCCGCCTAAGTGGGCGTTTTGTTCGATAATAATAGGTGTAAACCCAAGATGTTTTAACCATAATGCACATGACATGCCTGCCACGCCGCCGCCAATAATCGCGATGGCTTTAAACTGCGAGTGGGTCATGGCAAGCCTCCTTAGCTAAGTTTGGCTACTATAGCCCAATTTTAGCTGTTGGCAAGATTGGGGTGTCGAATTGGCAAGCTGGTTAATGATGTTTGCATGTTTTGCCAGAGTTCTTGATAGGTGCGTAATAACACCGGATGAATTAAATTCGGGGCAATTTCCGCTAACGGCATTAAAACAAACGCGTAGCGTTCTATGTCAGGGCGTGGTAACTGTAACGGACCCTCTGTGAGGATTAAGTCGCCAAATAAAATCAGGTCTAAGTCTAAGGTTCGTGGCGTAAACTTTTGGCTATTAGTGGGTCGGCCATGAGCAAACTCGATTTGTCTTAATTGCTTGGCGACGGTTTGTACATCGTGCTCAGTGTCAAAGCAGGCGACAAGATTGTAAAACGGCGCACCGGTAAAGCCTATGGCTTCGGATTCATAGATACTGGACGTCGTTAACACGCCAAAATGAGTGGTTAATGCCTTAAGCCCCGACGCGATATTGTCGGCTTTATTAATATTGCTGCCTAAGCTAACGTAAACGTCGGTCACGCTGACTTTACTCCGCGTTCTATGATGACGCCTACATCGGTGTCTGGGCCTAAGATGCCTTTTTTATTCAGTTTGATTTTTAGCCAGGAAACTTGAAATTCATTTTGAAGAATGGCTGCGACTTCTGTGACTAGCGTTTCAACAAGGTAACATTGGCTGTTTTCGATAAAGCCTTTAATCCGGTCATAAACCGCTTTATAGTCTAAAGCATGTTGAATATCGTCGTATTTGGCGGCCAGTGTGATGTCTGAAGCCATTTCAATATCTAAAATAATCGTTTGTTTATTCTCACGTTCCCAGTCAAAGATGCCGATAATAATGTCGAATTTTAAATTGTTTAAAAAAATAATATCCATGTGGAGTTTCCAGTTTATGATGTGAAATATTCAGGCTATGAAATATCTTAACATTTAAAACATAAAACAACAGGTAGTGGAGGGTTGATGATGGAATGGTTATTAGTGCCGGTGGCGTATTTAACCGGTTCAGTATGTAGTGCAATTATTGTATGCCGACTTATGGGGTTGCCAGACCCGCGTGAACAAGGTTCTGGCAATCCTGGGGCTACGAATGTGATGCGCTTTGGCGGCAAAAAAGCTGCCGCTATTACCTTGCTAGGCGATTCATTAAAAGGCTTAATACCTGTGTATGTGGCGCATTGGTTAAATGTTCCGGTTGAGTTGCTGGTCTTAACCGGTTTGGCCGCCTTTTTGGGGCATTTATTTCCAGTATTTTTTGGTTTTAAAGGTGGAAAAGGCGTCGCAACGACCATTGGTGTGTTGTTAGGTTGGTCATGGTGGTTAGGATTAGCGATGGTGACAACCTGGTTGTTAATGTACAAAGTCGGGCGTATTTCATCGTTATCGGCCTTAATCGCATCGGCGTTATCACCGCTGTATGCTTGGTTTATTACGGGCAACAGCGTCATTGTTATCGGTGCGGCAATCATGACGGCTTTGTTATTATGGCGGCATAAAAGCAATATTGAGCGTTTATTATCAGGGCAAGAAACCTAGCGGTAACAAATCAGTTAGTGGCCAGCGAGGTTTGGTGATAATGGCTAAATCTTGTTGCTGATGAGCTAATAAACGTTGGCAGCCAGCATAGGCAATCATCGCGCCGTTATCGGTGCAAAACTCGAGTCTTGGGAAAAATATCTCGGCGTTTTGCGCTTCGGTGAGCTTAGTCAGTGCTGAGCGAATAGTCAGGTTAGCGCTGACACCACCTGCAACGACGAGTTGTTTTAATCCCGTTTGTTGCAGCGCACGTTTGCATTTGATTGTTAGTGTTTCAGCAATGGCTTGCTCAAAAGCCAGCGCAATATTGGCTTTGTCTTGCTCAGATTGAGCTGATTGCTGCCAGGTGTTGAGTGCATAGGTTTTTAAACCGCTAAAACTAAAATCTAATCCTGGCCTATCGGTCATCGGTCTAGGAAATTTGTAAACCGGTTGGCCTTGGCGTGCTAGTTGTGCAAGCTTAGCGCCGCCTGGATAACCTATGCCTAATAATTTTGCTGTTTTATCAAACGCTTCTCCCGCCGCATCGTCTAAAGATTCGCCTAAAATTTGATAAGCACCAATTGCATCAACGCGTACCAGCAGGGTGTGTCCACCTGAAATAAGCAGAGCAACAAAAGGAAGTTGCGGTGTTGGTGTTTCAAGCATGGTCGCTAACAAGTGGCCTTCCATGTGGTGTACGGCAATGGCAGGAATTTGCCAAGCCCAGGCGAGGCTTCTGGCAACGGTTGCGCCTACTAATAAGGCTCCCATTAAGCCAGGCCCTGCCGTGTAAGCAATGCCGTTAATAGTTGCGCTTGGTGTGTGGGCTTCCGTTAGCGCTTGTTTAACTAAAGGAATTAATTTTTGTACATGGTCGCGTGAGGCCAGTTCAGGCACGACCCCGCCATAATCGTTATGCATAGCGACTTGGCTGTATAAAAAATGGCTGAGTAAGCCTTGTGTGGAATGATAAATAGCGACGCCGGTTTCGTCGCAAGAGGTTTCTATGCCTAAGACGTACATTGGGTTTTTGATAAATAGAGAAGAGATGAGTATAATGGCAGGCTTTTTAAACCCGTGCTTAATGAATCACGACATTGCTTAGAGCAGGTTGTGTTGCGCTAAGCATATTGTAATTAGAAACAATTCCACTGGATTTTATAATGCCATCAGTAAAGACTGTCTCTTATACACATCTGACGCTGCCGACGATACTCCT
>CAWUNX010000294.1:0-5098 GCA_963923905.1 uncultured Methylocucumis sp. | reverse complement strand
TCCTCTCTGGTCTCGTGGGCTCGGAGATGTGTATAAGAGACAGGTAGTAGGCGATTCTTCCCAAGTTAACTGACCGTCGATTATGCGCGGTTCTTGCGTATATTGCGCCATGCCTTGCGCATCACCAATAGTCAGAATGTCTCCGTGTAATAGGCCATGTTTGAGTAATTCGCCGATTAATAAACCCATACCACCTGCGGCTTGGAATTGATTAACATCGGCAGGGCCGTTGGGATAAATCTTACACAGCAACGGTATAATTTGGGATAACTGGTCGAAGTCATCCCAGTTGATAATAATGCCAGCGGCTCTGGCGATAGCGACTAAGTGCATGGTGTGGTTGGTAGAGCCACCGGTTGCCAATAAGCCTATGATGGCGTTGATAATGGCTTTTTCGTTAATCACGTGACCGATAGGCCGGTAATCATTGCCTAAGGCGGTAAATTTCAACACTTGCTTAGCCGCTGCTTTAGTCAGCTCATCACGTAACGGCGTGTAAGGATTAACGAACGAGCTGCCAGGTAGATGCAAGCCCATGATTTCTACCATCATTTGGTTGCTGTTCGCCGTGCCGTAGAAGGTACAGGTGCCTGGGCTATGATAAGACTTAGACTCAGACTCTAACAATTCTTGGCGGCTGGCTTTACCTTCAGCGTAACGTTGCCTCATTCTGGCTTTTTCTTTGTTAGTAATGCCACTTGGCATAGGCCCTGCCGGTATAAAGACGGCAGGTAAGTGACCAAAACTTAACGCACCCATTAATAATCCGGGTACGATTTTGTCGCATACGCCCAAATAAAGTGCGCCATCGAACATGTTGTGGCTTAAGCTGACCGCTGTAGCCATGGCGATAACATCACGGCTAAACAACGATAGCTCCATACCGGGATAGCCTTGGGTAATCCCATCGCACATAGCGGGTACGCCGCCAGCAAATTGCGCGACACCACCCGCTTCGGCAATGGTTTGTTTGATTAAAGCCGGGGAGTCTTTATAAGGCTCGTGCGCCGATAACATATCGTTATACGACGAGACAATTGCGATATTAGGTTTTTGCGTGTTGATTAAATCGTGCTTATCCGAAGCGGCGCAGGCGGCGATACCATGCGCTAAGTTACCGCAGCCTAAGCCTAAACGATGCGGACCTTGCTCACGTTGTTGTTCTAAGCGCGTCAAATAGGCCTGACGGGTAGTTGCGCTACGTTCTATGATGGTGTTAGTGATTTTTTCTAAGTTGGCGTGCATGGTTAATCCTGTGTCTTTGTGTATTGTTATTCTTCCCATGCTCTATTTTCGCGAGCAATCAACGCGACCGATGCGACGGGGCCCCAAGTGCCTGCTGAATAGGGTTTGGGTACAACATTCATCTTTTTCCATGCGTTTTGTATCGAGTCTATCCAAACCCAGGCTTGTTCGATTTCTTCACGGCTTAAGAACAGGGTAGGGTTGCCGCGTAATGCTTCTAAAATTAGTTTTTCATAACCACCAAAGATGCGATTTTTCTTAAATTCAGAAAAGCTTAAATCCAGTTTGGTCTTTTTCAATTTTAAATCTTCGTCTATGCCGGGAATTTTATTCAGCATCTCGATTTCAATGCCTTCATTGGGCTGCAAATGAATAATTAATTTATTGGGTGGTAATTCTTTAAAGCTGTCTTTAAAAATATTATGCGGTAATTGCCTGAAATACACGACAATTTCCGTGCGCTTACCTTGTAAACGCTTACCAGTGCGTAAATAAAACGGCACGCCTGCCCAACGCCAATTATCAATATCCACTCTAAGCGCGACAAAGCTTTCGGTAGTGCTATCGGTGTTTGCACCTTCTTCCTCTAAATATCCCGGCACCGCTTTGCCTTTTAAATAGCCGTTCGTGTATTGACCACGCACGGTATTTTGCTCAACGTTATTTTCAGTAATCGGGCGTAACGCTTTCAACACTTTAATTTTTTCGTTGTGTATGCTTTCTGCCTCTAAGTTAACCGGTGGCTCCATCGCAATAAACGTCAAAATTTGTAATAAGTGATTTTGCACCATATCACGCAACTGACCGGTTTTATCAAAATATTCCCAGCGACCTTCGATACCGACTTCTTCGGCGACAGTAATTTGAATATGGTCTATCGTGTTGTGATTCCAATTGGTTGTAAAAATCGAGTTAGCAAAACGAATAGCGAGCAAATTTAATACAGTTTCCTTACCTAAATAATGGTCAATGCGAAATACTTGTTTTTCGCTGAACACTTTAGCGACTTCATCATTGATTTCGCGGGAACTCGCCAGGTTATGCCCTATGGGTTTTTCCATAACCATGCGTGATTCGTCGGTCAAAATTCCTGAATGAGCTAAGCCCTGACAAATATTGCTAAATAATACCGGTGATACGGCAAAATAATTGACTAAAACACGGGTGCTAGCATCGGTAACGGTTTTTAGGGCTTGATACTGCTCCGGTTGGGTTAAATCAATTTTTAAATAATTGAGTCGAGCAGAAAAACGCGCCCAGACTTCGTCTTGTATCGTGTCATTTAAAAATTCTTGTAAGCTGTTATGCGCCGTTTCAATAAACTGATCTTTATCGAAATCATGCCTATCTACACCAATAATACGGGTGTCAGGTTCTAATAAATTAGCATTGTCAAGCCGGTACAGTGAGATGAGTAGCTTGCGCCTGGATAAATCGCCTAACGCGCCATAAATCACCAAATCACAAGGTTTAAAGGTTTTTTTGTCTTTCATTACTAGCTGCCGGATAAAGGAGGGCGGAACAAATAAGTTGATACTCAGCAATTAATGTGCCGAGAGTGGGAGATTTATTATCGCAGAATTTATGCTAAGCGTCTTCAGTGAATTAAACGCGACTCATTGAAATATCGATGTAAAGAATGGTGCATAGAACGTTATCATCATGCCAGAGATGTTATTAACGATTAAATTACAGAGGGTTTATGCTCGTTAATGAGGCGTAATGAACTAGAATGGTGCGTTCTGGCTTCGCTTGTTGTTTTAATACGAGTGAGGAATTGGGGAGATTAAAACCCAAGGGGTGGATGTGTTGGAATGTTTATTGGGTAATTGCGGAGAATGCTTTGATAAAGGTATTTTTAGAAAAATCGACTTGATTTTATTTACCCGGATTGTGTTTGTAGGCTGCTTTTTTACGTTTGAGGATAACCATCTAATGTTATAGACGCTGCAGTACGGCCGGCGAAATCTTGTTGGGTTACAACAATTTAACTAACGCGGCGATAATGCCAACTTGTGCCAACATTAATGCGCCTACCCATTTAACCAAATCAACTTTAAGTTCAAGCAGGTCTGTTTTTGACGCAAGAGATGCAATATCCGACTTTGTCGCTAGCTCGCCTTGGGCTTTTTTTAGTACAGTCACCACAATTTCAGACTGTTGCCGGGTAAAGCCGTTGTTTTCACGTTCATGAACAAGTTCTTGAGTGTCAAAGATTACAGTGGTCATGTTACCCGCTCCTGCTTTATATTTTGCTCAGTTTATCAGTTTTTTTGACGCTTGAATGAAACAGTGTGTAGTTGGCGCTAGCGCTAAGCGATTAGGACAGTCATTTTAAAGATATGACTTTATATAATTGTTGTAAAACAATTGGTTATATGGTGGAGGCGGGGGGAATTGAACCCCCGTCCGCAAGTACTCCGCCTCAAGATCTACATGTTTATCCTGCACTTTTGATTTAACTGTCGGCTACCCGTCAGGCCAAGAAAACCGCCAGCGATTCCGTAGGTTTTAGCGCATCCATCCCGGACTTACTTCAGCGCGATCTTGTGTAGATGACCCCTGAGCGTCAGGCGAACCCGACTCTACCCGCACAAGCACAAATAGTCAGAGGAATGGAGGCTGTTTTTAGGCAGCCAAAGCCATTGAGTAGTTTTCGTCGTTTGCGAATACTTTTTTTCTGTAGGATTTACGAGGTCACAGTCCTCGACATGCACTTTTGGTTTTGCTACCCGCGTCGAAGCCAGGTCGCCCCCAAGGCCGGGCACTCTACTGGATTTTGTTAAGTAATGCAATAGCACCATGCAATATTCTCGTCATATTTGATTATGCTCAAATTCACCCTAGACCTTGTTTGACCACGATTGTTGTTTTAACCATACTATTTATGCGGTTTAACACTCAGGAGAATAATAAGATGGCATTAATGAATTGGACAGCAGATCAATATGGCACGAATGTTGGTTTCGCTGACGAAGAGCATAAAGTAATCTTCGCTAAATTAAATACTTTATATGATTTGGCAACCGGTGGTGCTGAGCGTTCAGCGATTGGTGCACAACTCGATGATTTAATTGGGTATGTCGCGGAACATTTCGCACATGAAGAGCGTGAGATGCAAGCAAAAGGCTATAGTGCTTTTGCTCCGCATAAAGCTGAACATGACGCTATGGTACAAACATGTGTCGGTTTACAAGCAAAGTTTCATGCGGGCGAAGCAGATGTAACTGATGCGGTAGGTCAAATGGTGAAGTCTTGGTTGGATAAGCATATTCCTACGTTCGACAAAGGCTATAGCCAAACTTTAAATAGTTGATTTAATAGATTTATGTACTAGATACTTTCTTTTTCTATCTCATACCTCGCCCATGTAGTGGGTACACTTTGACAGGCTTTACGCCTGTCTTTTTTTGCCTGTAGCAAAGCTAAGTGCATCCATAAGCGCCAATTTAACCCCATACGTCGAGCTAAACCCTTTTGATATTCTTGATATGGATACTGGGTTAACATATAGGCTATGATGGGAACTTTAAAAGCGTTGTCCAAAGTGACTACCTTAATCTATATTCTGTCCGTAATCTGAAGAAAATTTAGTGTAATAAGAGATAAATACTAAGGCTCTCATTGCTCATTTTAAAGTCAGTAATCAAGTTGAATAGGTTATGTACAACACCCAAGTGAGCCTACTGGCAGAATTAAATGCTAATAATCGTGAGGCGTGGCAGGAGTTCTGCCGACTGTATAAGCCTATGATTAGTCATTGGCTAAAATCACATGCGCTGCAAGCCACCGATGTTGAAGCAATACCGTTCGGCATGATTACTGAGTGGCATTAATAATTTCAACCACACGA
>CAWUNX010000293.1:0-5100 GCA_963923905.1 uncultured Methylocucumis sp. | reverse complement strand
ATACACTATAAAATTTACTTGAAACATGTTAAAAAACTTTTGAGCACCTACTTAACCTGCCATAACAATGAATCTGCGTGGGTAAAGCTTAATGTCCATGCAGATTCTTATCTTATCGACTTACCGTACTCAAAATGACCCGTTTTATGCAAGCTAACGCATTACCTGCCTGTGCATTACTTAAAATGCATACAGGTTAGCATTACTGTAAACAGGCTGAGAGCGCTGAATCATGAGCGCGTATTAACGAAAGCGTTGTTTAGGTCAACCTAATTTAGAAGAAAATTTATTAGCCAATCTTTATAACCGGGATCAGAGTAAATACATGTTTATTCGTGCTTTATTTCAGAGTTTATACTCTGACCCCTGTTATACTGAGTCATGCTAAAAGCGTACATAACCTTCCTTACTCCGCACAGCCAAAAATTAAGACAATCGGCTATTTACACCTCAAAAGTTGAATGAGATTGCGCGAAGTAATCTTGTTAAACTAAAATCAAATCTGAACTCGTTAATGACATCACACCTAGTAGCTCAATTTGCAGCTCGGGTATGTTGTCACCATTTCGATCTAACGCTAGCAAATGGCTTGAACTATTAAAACTTACTTGACCACTGACTGAGTTAAAATTGGTAACAAACGTCCAGCGCTGTATACCCGTCAACGTTAGATTGGCATCTAAGGATTTGAGATCAATTTTGTCACCGTCAACACTTGAAAAATCTTGGATGACGTCACGCGTACTAGCACCAACTCCAGTATCTAAAACACCAGAGTACATAAAACGGTCGGCACCTAAGCCACCCGACAGAGTGTCACTACCTGCTTTTCCTACCAAGGTATTAGCTGCCGCATTACCCATAATCATGTTGTTGCCTTCATTACCAATGGCTTTAACAGCAGCAGAACCTGTCAACACTAAATTTTCCACATTAGGACTTAATGTATAAGTCGCAGCGGATTCAACGGTATCGATGCCTTCACTAACCTGTTCAATAACAGCATCGCCTGAGGTAATAACATAACTATCGTTACCTTGCCCCCCTGCCATCGAATCCACGCCCGATCTACCGTCCAATCTATCGTCACCGTCTCCTCCGATTAAACTATTAGCATTACCGTTGCCCGTTATGAGATTGTTTAAAGCATTGCCATTGCCATTTATTGCAATGCTACCTGTTAACGTTAAATTTTCGATATTATCCGCTAAGCTCCAATCGGCATTGCTTTGCACTGTATCTATGCCTGAGCTAGGCTCTTCAACAACGCTATCACTCGTGCTGACCAAGTAAGTATCATCACCTAGTCCACCTAATAATTGATTAGCCGCACTGTTGCCTCTGATTATATTGTTTAACTCATTACCTATCCCGCTAACAGCCGCACCACCGACTAGCGTCAAGTTTTCGATATTAGTAGCTAACGACCAGGTAATATTACTTCTAACCGTATCGTTGCCTTCTCCGAACGCTTCATCTGTCGTATCGCCCGCGTTAACCACATAAGTATCATCACCTAATCCACCCACTAATCTATTCGCCGCCTCATTACCCGTTAACGTATTATTTAATGTGTTTCCCCAACCGTTAACAGCCTCAGTGCCTAGCAACACGAGATTTTCGATATTAGCCGCTAAAGTCCACGTCATTAGGCTGCGAATCGTGTCAATGCCCCCCCCTATTGCTTCAATCACAGTATCTAGAGCATCGATAAGGTAAATATCGTCGCCTAAACCACCCGACAAAATATTTGCGGCGGCATTACCTGTTAATAGGTTATTGAGCGAATTACCCGCACCGTCTATCTCAGCCGTTCCGACCAGCGTTAAATTTTCAATATTGTCGCTAAGCTCACAACTCACCCAACTTTGTACTTCATCAAGGCCTTCGCTGGGCTGCTCAATTATGTTATCGCTTTGGCTAGTGACGATATACACATCGTCACCCATGCCACCAACCAGTTGGTTCGCACCTGCGCCACCGATGATAAAGTCATTACCTTCTTCGCCGTAAACAGCATCATCACCATCGCCGCCATACAACGTATCGTTGCCAGCGAGTCCATGCACAGTGTCATTCCCTGTCATCATATCGATTTTATCGTCAGTGCTACTGCCGCTAAAATCATCATCGCTAACGCCAACAGTTAATGACTTAGCAATTAAATCCGCATAGCTTAAACTGATGTTGGCAAATTGGACGATGTCAATCACCGTATAAAACTTAATCCAATTGTCCGTGCCAAATTGACTAAGCATCATGTAATCATTTGGATAACGGCTGACTTGTATATCTGAGGCATTAATAAGGCCGGTAAAGCGAATGATGTCGGTGGTACTCGCTTGCTTTTCATCACTGACAATGTCTTGCCCCCAATCGGCATCAAACAAATAACTATCCGAACCACCACCGCCTTGAAGCCAGTCGTTACCTAAGCCACCATCTAACGTATCATTTCCTGAGAGCGCACCATAATCTTCAACCAGCGTATCATCACCATTACCGCCTTGTAAGAAATCATTGCCTTCATTACCTATGATGTGGTCATCACCGGCTAACGCATTGATAACATCATCATTCGGCGTTCCAAACAACCAATCGTTATAGTCGCTAGGTAAATTCGCGTGTGCTTTAAGTGTTGCAACATCCCATTCTGTGCCATCGGCAAAACGTATCGTACTAATACCGACTAAGTCGATGTCCCATATTGTAATAGTATCGTCAGTCCTGCGATTGCTAAGTAATAACTCACCGTAGTAACCGAAATAACTGACTCGAATATCTTCGGCTGCAATGCCACCGCCAAACTGCAAAATAGACGGGGACGCTGAATAAGACAACCAATGGGAAAGTTGATCATGCCCCCAACCTGAGTTAAACACCACGACATCATTGCTTAAGGCTTCAAAGTCATCATCGCCAGCCCCGCCGTTTAAGGTATCGCTGCTGTCATCCCCCCCCAACCGCCATACAGCACATCATCACCATTACCGCCGCTAAGTGTATCGTTACCAAGACCGCCGTATAACACATCATTGCCATTAAGACCATAAAGCTCATCATCTCCATCAGAGCCAACCAATACATCATCATCGCCACTACCCATATCAGTCAGCGCGATGATAGAGTCTGCATCCAATACCGATCCATCGGCAAAACGAATAACCGGAAAATCTGTTGACAAAAAAGCGTTCAGCTCTAACGTGATTTGATCGGTGTTGTTTAGCAAACCGATGATAAGCCCATTAGCTGTACGCTTAATTTGAAGGTCATTGGCATCAATGCCCGCACCAAATTGCAAGGTATCGCTAGCATTAGCGTAGTATATAAAATCATTACCAAAACCTGATTCGAACAGATAAAGGTTATTACCCTCTTCGCTGTCGCCTTCGAAAGTATCATCGCCTGCACCGCCATCAAGCGTGTCGCCCTGACCGCCGTATAATCGATCATTACCATCGCCCCCTTTAAGTCTATCACCACCTGTACCACCCACTAATACATCATTGCCATTACCACCGAATATGACATCTCTGCCATCACCGCCATCAATAACATCATCACCATTACCACCTATTAACGTATCATTGCCCTCTAACCCATACAGCCAGTCATTGCCATTTAAACCGTTAATAATGTCAGCCGTCTCAAAGCCATAAAGCATGTCATCGCCATCCGTGCCTGATATCAAGGTTTTTATCGTGGCAAAATCCCAACTCGTGCCATCGGCAAACCGAATGTATTCGATAGCGTTGGTCGCGTAAAAATAATCAGACACCGTTAAGCTGTCACTACCGTCAGCAAACCTTAATACCAAATTAAAATTATCTCGGCTGACCAACAGTTCATCAGCTGATATGCCCTCGCCAAATTGAATGACATCGATATGACTGCTATCTAAGTCATAATCGTAAACAATGTCTTGACCCCAGCCAGTTTCAAATAGATATGTGTCTGCATCTGCGCCGCCACTCAGCGTATCGTTGCCAACACCGCCGTTTAACACGTCAGAACCTGCATCGCCGACTAGTACATCATTACCCCACTGACCCGATAAACGATCAGCAACGGCGCTACCCGATAATCTGTCATCGCCCGCGCCACCGTATAAGCGCCCACCCTCTTCACTTAATGTCAAATCTAGCGGCGTCAATAAGGTCTTTCCGACCAGTGTTTCTAAATCGAACTTTTGCCCATCACTCAATTGCAATAGCGCAGACATGCCAAAGAATGCCTCGCGTAGAGTCAATGTGCTGCCATCAGCTTGTGTTAAAACTAAACTGGAAGCATTCACGGATAGCGCATTAGTAACGGCTAAATTGGTCAATTCGATAATATTATGACCTTCAATGTCATAAAGGGTATCGTTGCCCGCCGTATTTTGGTAGACGTCATCGCCAAGACCGCCTTCTAAATAATCGGCGCCAGCGCCGCCATCTAACGTGTCATTTCCCGCATCACCCCAAAGCGAATCAGCGCCATCATAACCAAATAACGCATTGCCAGCATAATTACCCGTTATTGCATTATTAAGACTATTGCCTTGACCGTTAATACCTTCTGCACCGTTAAGTATTAAATTCTCAACATTATCTGGTAGGACGTAATTAACCAGCGTTCGCACCGTATCAAAGCCACCACTCTCTGTTTCATGAATGACATCATCCGAATTATCGACCACAAACGTATCATCGCTGGAATCACCAAACATATCCTCGCCTAAGTGCCAAACCGTGCCGCTACTAAATTCTATGCGCTCAATACCGCTAAACGTGAATAAGAAGCTGCCATTTAGCATGAGCTGATGATCATTAATCAATTCTTGTGCGTTCACGCCTTCACCAAAGCGTAGCGTGTCCTCACCGGTCGTACCGCTATCGTTAATAGTCTCTTGCCCTTCGTTAATTTCAACTAAATATCTATCAGCCCCCTCGCCGCCATCCAGCGTGTCATTGCCTTTGCCACCACGAAGCGTATCGTCACCAAGACCTCCGAGTATCGCATCGTCGCCATCTTCGCCGTAAATGTCGTCGTTATCGTTACCACCAATACAGTTCGGCGCAACTATTGCTGAACAAAAAAGGGGTATACTGTAGAATT
>CAWUNX010000292.1:0-5102 GCA_963923905.1 uncultured Methylocucumis sp. | reverse complement strand
TAATCATCGCGTCTAATTGACGCACTGCTGTTAGGTTATAGGTTTTATTCCATTTGGCGATAAGTTTTATGAAATCGATTAAGCGCTCAATATGGCTAGGACTTACGTCTAATTGCAATGCCGATAAACCTAGGCTTAAGCGCTGGGTTAAATTCTCTTTAGGCTGACTCATTAGGCTGTTTTCTTTTTCAAATAGACGAGTAGCAACGATATGGCCGCAGGGGTAATACCTGGGATGCGCGACGCATGGCCTAATGTTTCTGGGCGTTGCGCTTTCAGCTTCTCTGACACTTCGTTCGATAAACCGGGTATGCTTTTGTAATCTAAGGTTTCGGGTAAACGCAGATAGTCGTAACGCAACGATTTATCAATTTCACTTTGTTGCCTAGCGATATAGCCTTGGTATTTGGCTTGGATTTCGACTTGTTCGCTGACGTCTTCAGAATAATCTTGGCTATTAGGTAGGAATGTCAGTAATCGTTGAATATCAACTTCTGGGCGTCTTAGCATGTCGATTAAATTGACTTCTTTGGGTAAGGCTTTACCCCAAAAGGCTTGGGCTAATTCGATTGCCTCAGTATTAGGTCTTAGCCAGGCTTTTTTTAACTCTTGTTGTAATCCGCTAATACCGGCTTGTTTGCGCTCAAAAGCTTGCCAGCGTTCGTCATCGACTAAATTTAGCTGGCGGCCTTGCTCGGTTAAACGTAAATCGGCGTTGTCTTCGCGCAGTAATAACCGGTATTCGGCTCGGCTGGTAAACATACGGTACGGCTCTTGCGTACCGCGAGTTATTAAATCGTCTATCATAACGCCGATATAGGCTTCGTCACGGCGTGGACACCAATTGTCTAAACCTTGGGTTTGTCTGGCGGCATTTAAACCTGCAATTAAGCCTTGTGCAGCGGCTTCTTCATAGCCTGTTGTGCCATTGACTTGGCCTGCGAAAAACAAGCCATTTAAATGCTTACTTTCTAGTGAGGTTTTTAAATCGCGCGGGTCAAAAAAGTCATATTCAATCGCATAGCCTGGACGCACGATTTCAGCGTTTTCAAAGCCTGGCATGGTTCTAACAAACTCGTATTGCACATCAAAGGGCAAGCTGGTTGAAATACCATTAGGATAAATTTCATTAGTATCTAAGCCTTCTGGCTCGATAAAGATTTGATGTGAATCGCGTTCGGAGAAACGCACGATTTTATCTTCAATAGAAGGGCAATAGCGCGGGCCAATGCCTTCGATAATACCTGAGTAGAGAGGGGAGCGGTCTAATCCTGCGCGGATAATGTCGTGGGTCTTTTGATTAGTGCGCGTGATATAGCAGGGAATTTGACGGGGATGGTGTTCGCGTTGACCTAAAAACGAAAAAACAGGTACTGGCGTGTCGCCATGTTGCACGTCGAGTTTGCTATAGTCAATGCTGCGGCCATCAATACGCGGCGGTGTACCGGTTTTTAAGCGCTCAATAGTTAATGGCAATTCGCGTAAACGCTCAGCTAAGGTTACCGATGCTGAGTCACCCGCTCGGCCACCGCTATAATTTTCAAGGCCAATATGAATTTTACCGGCTAAAAACGTACCTGCCGTTAATACGACGGCGCGAGCATAAAAATCTAAGCCCATTTGAGTTTTAACGCCGACAACTGTATCGCCTTGTAAAATTAAATCGGTCGTGGTTTGTTGGAACAGTGCTAAGTTAGGCTGATTTTCCAGCGTATGACGAATGGCTTGTTTGTAAAGCCTGCGGTCAGCTTGAGCGCGAGTTGCTCTGACAGCAGGACCTTTGCTAGCGTTTAAAATTCGAAATTGAATACCGCTGACATCAATGGCTTTGGCCATTATGCCGCCGAGAGCGTCGATTTCTTTGACTAAATGGCCTTTGCCAATACCGCCTATGGCAGGGTTGCAACTCATCTGGCCTAGGGTTTCAATATTTTGTGTCAACAATAACGTACTGGCACCGGTTCGTGCTGACGCTAATGCTGCTTCTGTACCTGCGTGACCGCCGCCGACCACGATAACATCAAAATCTTTTTTGAATTTCACGAGCTTTGTTTTACTCTAATGGTTTGTTGAATGTCTATATTATAAAAGGTAAACCATGAAAAAGCGTAAAAAACAACTAGTTTTGGATTCTGTTCCTAGTCATAACCCGGTTGCAAAATTTGCATATCAGTTTAATAGAGATGTGTATTTTACTGATAAAACGCAATATCGCCGCAATGCAAAACATAAAAACAGGGAGGTCAGTGCTAAAACTCTAGGTTTTGGGGTTTTAGCAGTGGCTTCAAGCTGTTATGTCGCTAGCTAACTTTTTTATTTTTTAGCACTTGCTTCAGAGCTTTATTTATTCTCGCTATTATTCTGGTTAATACCCGCTTTCAATATTGCTGCACTGTAAAAATTAAGCGATAATGGCGGGCTTTTCAACGTATTATCTTGATGACTATGCAAATTACGATGCTGAAATCGAAATTACACAGAGCAACTGTGACCCGTTCGGAACTGGGTTATGAAGGCTCTTGCGCGATTGATAGCGCTATACTGGACTTGTCCGGCATTAAGGAATACGAACAAATCCAAATCTATAATGTAAATAACGGTGCGCGGTTTACTACTTATGCGATAAGCGCCGAAGCGGGTTCCGGGGTGTTCTCAGTGAATGGCGCGGCTGCTCGTTTAGCTTGTCCGGGTGATTTAATTATTGTTTGCGCTTATGCATCGTTTAATGAGCAAGAAGCAAGCGAGCATAAGCCAACGCTGATTTATTTTAATGACAAAAACGAGGTTATTCGCTCGTCTTCGCACATTCCTGTGCAAGCGGCCTAGTAGTGCTTCTTGTTCTTGATGTAATCTTTAACGAATTGGTAATAAGCGCGGTGTCCGTATTCAGAATGACGCCGAACCGAACGTGATATTTTGTCGAGTTGAGTGATAAACTCTTTAGGTGTAAGGTTGTTAACCTGATGATGCTTGTCGGCAAGTTGGACAAGGTTATTAATAATGTTATCGGTTTCTGCATGATGCTTAACGGTTTCGCTTTTGCCAAAACCAAAATGCTGCTTAACAGCGATTTTAGCGTTTTCAAGGCCGAATATACATTGGTTATCAGTTAAGTTAGGGTTTTTCTCGTATTCAGCTACTAGTATTTTTTCAATATCAAATAGCAAGGCTTGGTAAGTATCGTCTTCTGCCATAAGCTTGTATGTTATGAGATGCTGATTTCTGTGCGTGCAAGCTGAATCGCTGCTTTTACTTGCGCTGGCGCCGTCCCACCTCTATGATTTCTTGATGAGACTGAGCCTTCTAAGCTTAAATACTGATAGACATCGTTTTCAATCATTGGGCAAATTTGTTGTAATTCTGCCAATGGAATTTCAGATAAATCGCGTTGTGTGTTAAGGCCTAATTTGACAGCAACGCCAACATGCTCATGAGCGTCGCGAAATGCCATGCCTTTGCGAACCAGGTAGTCGGCTAAATCGGTTGCAGTTGCAAATCCCTGGCGCGCCGCCTGATAGAGTTTTTCTTGTTTAGGTTTGATAAACGGAATCATATCCGCATAAGCGCGTAAGCAATCCAGTAATGTATCGACCGTATCAAATAAAGGCTCTTTATCTTCTTGATTGTCCTTGTTATAAGCTAAGGGTTGGCTTTTCATGAGCATTAATAGTGAAACTAGATGCCCAGTTATGCGTCCGGTTTTTCCGCGTACTAACTCGGGTACGTCAGGATTCTTTTTTTGCGGCATGATAGAAGAGCCTGTGCAAAATGCATCAGGTAATTCAATAAAATCAAATTGCGCGCTGGTCCATAAAACTAATTCTTCCGAGAAGCGCGATAAATGCATCATGATAACGCTTGCAGTTGCCGTAAACTCAATGGCAAAGTCTCTATCGCTGACAGAATCGAGTGAATTGGCGGATACTTGCTCAAAGCCAAGTAATTGAGCAGTGAGTTCGCGCTGGATAGGGTAGCTAGTGCCTGCTAATGCGGCGGCGCCTAGTGGCATGATGTTAATTCGTTTGCTGCAATCTTGCAGGCGTTGGTAGTCGCGCTTTAGCATTTCATACCAAGCCATTAAATGATGACCAAAGGTAATGGGTTGAGCGACTTGTAAATGGGTAAAGCCTGGCATGATGGTGTCGGCATATTGCTCAGCCAAATCAATAATCGCGACTTGTAAGCGTCTTAATTCGGAATTAATTATGCCGATTTGGTCGCGCAAATATAAGCGTATATCCGTTGCTACCTGATCGTTACGCGAGCGACCTGTATGTAATTTTTTTCCGGTAATGCCTATCAGCTCGGTTAGGCGTGCTTCTATATTCATGTGCACATCTTCTTGCTTGATAGACCACGAAAAGTGGCCGCTATCAATTTCATTAGCAATTTGAGCTAAGCCGGAAATTATCGCGTCGCGCTCGTGTTCGGTGAGAATGTTAGCGGCACATAACATAGTAGCGTGAGCAATTGAGCCTTGTATGTCTTGTTTAGCCATGCGCTGGTCAAACATAACTGAGGCGGTGAATTTCTCGACAAAAGCATTAGTGGCTTCCGAGAAGCGGGCGCTGGAGAGCTTATCTTTGTTAACCGAGTTCATTGGGTTGGGAATAAGCAGCTAGTCGACGTTTAATGATAGTGTTAATGGATGCTGGGTATCATAGCGTCGGAAAAATAAAACCATATCAAGAGTGACTAGAAGCTTCTTGATATGGTTTATAGAGTTAGAATAATTTTTTCAAATCTTGGAAGCCTTGATAGGCATTTTTTAACTCTTGTTCAGCTTCTTGTAAAGCAGAGCTTTTCGCGTGAGTGCGCGCAGATTTTAATTTGTTGTTAGCTTTGTAACGTTCTCTATCAACTCTGTCGTTTGCATTAACTTCTTTGCTAGCGTCTAAAGCATCTTTGATTAAATTGGCAACAGTTTCGCCATCAGAACCACTGTTAATCGCATCGATAGCAGCTTTAATTTTGCTGCAAACTAAGTCAACAGCTTGCTCTGGCGAATATGTTATTCTTGCATCTATGTTAGCAACTGCAGGTAATGAAACAGCCCCCATTGATGAGGCAATGAACAATGCCTGTCTCTTATACACATCTGA
>CAWUNX010000291.1:0-5124 GCA_963923905.1 uncultured Methylocucumis sp. | reverse complement strand
ATCCTCTCTGGTCTCGTGGGCTCGGAGATGTGTATAAGAGACAGGTGTTACCGCTAAGCCCTGAGCAATCAGCCTAATCAACTCTGGAGTAGACCAATTCTCGCCATCGCTGACTAATAACACTCGATTTGTAGCCGCCACATGGCTCAAGCAATGCATAATTAAATCGACTAGATTGACCACCGATACTAAGCTACGCTGATTATGAACCGCAGCAAAAGGCAGAGGCCAACCTCGCTTAATCGCATAGACTAAACGATAAAAATTAGCTTGCACACCCACACCATAAACCAACGGCGGCCTAATCACCAGCCACTCCATACCCGACTGACGCGCAATTGCCTGCAAGCCTTGCTCAGCCTCATATTTAGACCTGGCATAGGCATCTTCAGGCTGTACTGGGCTATCCGCACTAAAAGCACAGCCAGGCAATATCGTATCACCATTTACTTTAATCGAACTGATGAAAATAAAGCGCTTAACACCAAGCTCAGAGGCCTGTCTGGCTAAATTTAAGCTTCCCTGCACATTAACTGACGTCAATTCAGCTAATGCCGCTGGAGATGTATTCGATACATGCGCTCTAGCGGCTAAATGCACCACAACATCAACGCCACTTAATGCATCATGCCAATCTGTATACGCATCAATACACTTAACATACCAACGCGAAAAACACGACTTATGCTCATCCAGAGGCATAGCGCGACCACAGCCAATAACCTCATAACCCTTCTCAGCAAGCGTTAAGCTTAAATTCGACCCAATAAACCCTGTCGCACCTGTGACTAAAATTCGCATCATTGTGAACCGTTAAAAAAACTGATAATCCCATTTATTAAAATACTTGAGCGCGCTTATCAACATAACCCACGTCATGCGCCAGCTTTTATAAGCCGCACGTTGCCATAAATGCACCACGCTCGCATCCGGACAATAAGCCGTTCTAAAACCAGCCAACTGTACTTTACGGCATAAATCGACATCCTCGAAATATAAAAAATACCGAGTATCAAAACCGCCGACTTGACGCAACACCGCAGTCCGACAAAACATAAACGCGCCAGACACAAACGGCACATCACACGGCAAGTCATAACCTACATCTAACATTAAATAGCGATTCATGCGTTTTTCTAAGCATTTTTTTAAGCGCTTAGGTGCGAGTCTACGCAATGCCAAATCAAATACCGTCGGTAAGCGGTGATTATTGGCTTGCAAACGGCCATCAGCATAATTAAAACGCGGACACACCAGACCTATATCCGGATTGTTATCCATATAGGCCGCCAAAATCTTAAGCGTATCAGCATTAACCACAATATCGGGATTGCATAACACATGGTATTCACTGTCAACACAGGCTATGACTTGATTGTGTCCAGCACCAAAGCCGACATTAGTCTTGTTTTCAATCAGCCTAACCCGATCAATATCAGGCAACGTTTTAAGCACATTAACCGTTTTATCCTCAGAAGCATTATCAACAATATAAACCTGCACTGCTTCGGGTTGCGCCAAAATCGATGACAGACAAGCCTGAATTAGCGCTGCATTATTAAACGTGACAACAGCCAACGAAATTTTTGCCATAACGACACGTCCTCAACAAAACTCGCTATTCGAGCACAATACAATAGCGGTACACCATCAAACACTATTGTTACATTCAAAGATTCCATGCTGAATTCCAGATGTTTATAGTTTAAATCAACCATAACGCAGTTTATATAAACCGAATACACCTTTCATCTCAGCAACCAACCATAAAAAATAACTACATATCAATATCTTACATAATGGCATGATATATGCTGCCAATCAAAGAAGCGATAAGCCTTAGTCAAGCGGGCCGCAACCGCTTAATTAAAACGCTGTTAGCAAAAGAACTGCGTGGTTAAGAAAAACTACTTACCCATAGCATTCTATGCTGCACAGCTAATTTTTCTTAGCAAACCTTATACAACTCTTAACGTTGGCAATGAATATGATAACTAAAATATCAATCGCTATAGGCTTAATGACAGTGCTGTTAACCGGCTGTCATCAAGCTGAAACCGAAATAAAAGAAATCCCACCGAAATTAGAGGCCACCACACCCCTGCGAGAGGACGCGTTCGTCAATAAAGAATATGTTTGTCAAATTCATGCGATTAGACACATTGATGTACGCGCACTGGAACGAGGCTATTTACAAAATATTTTTGTTGACGAAGGGCAAACAGTCAAGCTTGGGCAACCTATGTTCAAAATCATGCCTAATGTCTATCAGGCTGAATTATTAAAAGCCAAAGCTGAGGCCAATACTATGAATATCGAATATCTCAATACCAAGGGCTTGGCTGAACAAAATATTGTATCCGCCAATGAATTAGCGTTAGCAAAAGCCAAATTGGATAAAGCCAATGCAGAAGTAAAAATGCAAGAAACCCACTTAAGCTTTACTGATATTAACGCGCCTTTTGACGGCATTATGGACCATTTAAATGTAAGAATCGGCAGCTTAGTCGAAGAAGGCACATTATTAACAACGTTATCGGACATCAGCAAGTTATGGGTTTATTTCAATGTGCCAGAAGCTGAATATTTAGACTATAAATCTCATAAAAAAGATAACGACAGCACTAAAGTCCAGTTAAAAATGGCGAATGGCGAAGTTTTTAACCAAACTGGCGTCGTAGAAACCATTGAGGCAGATTTTGATAATACTGCTGGCAATATTGAATTCCGCGCTACGTTTCTCAATCCCGATAAGCTGCTTAGGCATGGTGAAACGGGAACTATCATCATGGCAAAACCTTATAAAAACGCTTTACTCATTCCGCAGAAAGCGACATTCGAAATTTTGGACAAAACCTATGTATACGTCATTAATAAAGAAAATAAATTAGAACAAAGGCTTATTAAAATCGAAGCCGAAATCCCCCACTTATTTATTGTTAAAGAAGGCTTAAACGACGATGACAAAATATTGCTGGAGGGTTTGCGTAAAGTTCACGCCGGAGAACAGGTAGAAATTGCTTTAAAACCTGCGGCAACTGTTCGCTCCGAATTAGAACTGTACACCGAATAACCCTAACATAGGTATCGATATGTTTAATATATTCATTAAAAGACCGGTGATGGCAATTGTGTTGTCGCTGGTGTTTTTGTTCATGGGCTTTCTGTCCATTCGTTCGTTGCCAATTTCCCAGTTTCCAGATATAGCCCCGCCCCGCGTCATGGTGTCCTTGGCGTATCCGGGAGCCAGTGCCGATGTGTTGGTGCAATCGTCTTTAATTACTATCGAACGCGCCATTAACGGTGTGCCTGGCATGAAGTACATCGTCTCGGATGCGACCAGTGCGGGTGAAGCCGTCATACAAGTGCTGTTTGATTTGGGCGTTGACCCGAATATCGCGCTGGTGAACGTCAAAACGCGCTTGGATCAAGTCATGAGCCGATTGCCGAAGTTGGTGCAATTGGAAGGCGTGGTGGTCGAGCGGGTACAGCCCAGTATGCTGATGTACATCAATTTGTTCAGCAAAGACAAAAACGCCGACCAAAAATTGTTGTACAACTATGCCTTGGCTTATGTAATCCCAGAAGTGCAGCGGGTCAATGGCATTGCCCAAGCCAAAATATTGGGAAGCCGCCAATATGCAATGCGCATTTGGCTCAATCCTGACCGGATGAGAGCCTATAGCGTTTCCATCGATGAAGTAATGGATGCGATTGCCAACCAGAGCATTATCGGTAGACCAGGCCGGATCGGCCAAAGTACCGGAATTGCCGCGCAATCGAAAGAGTATGTGCTGGTGTATCAAGGACGTTACAACAAACCGGAGCAATACGAAGATATTATCATCCGCGCCAATCCCAAAGGCGAGATATTGCATCTGAAAGACATTGCCAAAATTGATTTGAGCAGCGAGTTTTACGATATTTATTCGGATAAAGATTCCTTCCCTTCCGCTTCCATTGTGCTCAAGCAAAACTACGGCAGCAATGCCAGCAAAGTCATTGAAGATGTCAAAGAAAAATTAAAAGAGCTGAAAACCTCTTTCCCGGAAGACATGGATTATGAAATCAATTATGACGTCTCACGCTTTGTCGATGCCTCGATAGAAAAAGTATTGCACACCTTAGCTGAAGCCTTTGTGTTAGTGTCATTAGTCGTCTTTATATTTTTAGGCGACTGGCGGTCTACTTTGATTCCCATCTTAGCCGTACCGGTATCGTTAATTGGCTCATTCGCCGTCATGTCTGCCTTCGGATTGTCAATTAACTTAATTACGCTGTTCGCGCTGGTATTAGCGATAGGTATCGTGGTCGATGATGCGATTGTGGTCGTCGAAGCCGTACACGCCAAAATGGAAGCCGAGCATTTGTCACCCTATGCAGCATCACACAAAGTATTAGGCGAAATTGGCGGCGCCATTGTTGCGATTACATTAGTCATGACCTCAGTATTCGTCCCTATTGCGTTCATGACTGGCCCAGTAGGTGTATTCTATCGGCAATTTTCTATTGCAATGGCGTCATCGATTATAATTTCTGCGATAGTCGCCTTATCGTTAGCACCGGTGCTGTGTGCAATGATTTTAAAAAATCCGCATGGTCAGCCCAGAAAAAAAACACCCATCAGTTTATTCATAGACACGTTTAACTACTTATTTGAGAAAGTCACTGGACGCTACGTTAAAGTATTAGATGTTATTGTCACTCGGCGTATTGTCACTGTTGCGGCGTTGGTAGCGTTTTCGTTCGGTATTTTCTCGGTTAATCAAACCTTGCCTTCTGGTTTCATTCCTGGCGAAGATCAAGGCATGATTTACGCAATTATTCAAACACCGCCTGGCTCAACCCTTGAAGTCACTAACAAAGTTGCGCGGCAATTAGAAGCCGTTGCTGAAAAAATTGACGGCGTACAATCTGTTTCGTCATTAGCGGGCTACGAAGTATTGACCGAGGGACGTGGCTCCAATGCGGGTACTTGTATTATCAACTTAAAAGATTGGTCAGAACGCAAAGTATCGGTAGAAGATGTGATTCATGAATTAGAAGAAAAAACTCATGACTTTGGTGCCGTTATCGAGTTTTTCCAACCGCCTGCCGTGCCGGGTTATGGCGCAGCATCCGGTT
>CAWUNX010000290.1:0-5124 GCA_963923905.1 uncultured Methylocucumis sp. | reverse complement strand
TTCCAGATTCGATTACCTGGGTAGAGGCAAGAGATTTTTACCGAATTAAAATTCCAGAGCACAAGCCGGCTTTTTGTTTAATAGCGCCTAACGGTGCTATCCCTATTAAGTTAAAATTGCTAGATATTAGCTTAAGTGGCTTTTCGGCGATTAATGATACTTACGAAGTTTCTAAAGTTATGAATCCTAATATCTATTTTAAAGACTGTAAATTGGTTCTGAATGAGTGGATAGAAGAGGTGATTTCGTTTGAAATTCGTCATAAATATGTATTCAAAGCCGCTCATCTCAAGCGCTCAGAGAAAATTGGTTGTAAGTTTATCGCGCCAAGTCCAGTCTTTGAAAATGTTATTCAAAGTTATATTTTGCAAATTGAGCGCGAATACAGGCAAAATCAATCGGTGAATAGCGTGGAGTCACCTGTTCCTACGCCAAAAAGTGTTTTTTGAGCATAAAAAAACCGTCTACGCTAACAATGGTAGACGGTTTTTTGTTACGAGTAATGAGTGTGTTTAGTTAACGGTTGTTCCTGGTGTACCTGGTAAGCTAGGCATCGCTTGTTTAGGGAACTCACCCGTTAATGCATTTAAGAATTCGACAATATCAGCCACTTCTTCTTTGCTTAAATCTTTGTTCAATTGCAATTTAGCCATTAGTGTTACGGCTTTATCTAGAGTTTTAACTGAACCGTTATGGAAATAAGGTGCGGTTAATGCAATATTACGCAGAGTCGGCACTTTCCACATGCCTTCATCAGCTGGATTTTTAGTGACTTCTGCTAAGCCTTTATCTTTCTTAAAGTGGAATTGTGCTTCAAAGTAACCATTTGCAAATAATGGGAATGTTTGGAACGAACCTGCGCCATTAAAGGCTGGGCCGCTATGGCAGCTAGTGCAACCTAGCTCAGCCATTTTTTCCATGCCTCTGAGTTGTTGGCTGGTTAAGGCAGATTTATCACCGTCTACATATTTATCGTAAGCGCTGTTAGGTGTAATCAATGTGCGTTCGTAAGCAGCAATGGCTTTAGTCGCATTGTCTTTTGAAATAGAATCTTTGCCGAATGCTTTTTCAAATGCTTGGTTGTAACCTTCAATGGTTTTTAAGCGTGCAACCACGTCATCCCAGCTTTTCATGCCCATTTCAATCGGATTGGTGACAGGACCTGCGGCTTGTTCTTCTAGGCTAGCGGCTCTACCATCCCAAAACTGTACTTTATTAAACGCAGCATTCCAGACCGTCGGTGCGCTACGACCACCCGTTTGGCCGTGAACTCCCATAGAATTAGGGCGGTTATCTTCGCCGCCTAGCATTGTATTATGGCATGATGCACAGGCAACAGTGCCTGTCGATGACAGGCGTGGGTCGTGATAAAGCATTTGCCCTAATGCCACTTTTTCAGCGGTGGTTGGGTTGTCTTGTGGTGCTGGGGCTTCAGTAGGTAATGCATCCCATGCTGAAGCGACGGAAATTGAGCCGGTTAAAGCGAGTAGTGTGACCAATAAGCGAGTTTTAAACATGCCATCCTCCAAATAATTATTATCAAATTAGCGATATAAGTCTTTGAGCAAAGCTTATATCAAGCCGGTAGCAACGATGCATTTTAAAGTATATCTTGACCAAGATACAGTGAATTTCCTAGGCTTATACGCTTAATGCTCGTCATCGGTCAATGCCGTCATAATTTCTTGGGCGATTTGATTTTGCTTATCGGTATCTGTAATGGGTTGGAACTGTTGGTCAGTGACATAAAACATATCTTCAACGCGGCTGCCTATCGTGGTGATTTTGGCGCTGTGTAAGCTAATGTTTTGTCGTATAAAGGCTTTGCCGATTTTCGATAATAAGCCCGCATGGTCGGTGGTAATTAATTCGATGACGGTGTATTTGTTTAGCGGGTCGATTTGAAATTTAACGCTGGTTGGAATAGGAAAGTGCTTAGCTTGTCTGGAAAGCTTGTGTAAATTCTTTTGCCGCTTCACTTTACCTTGTTTTAAGTTCTGACGTAGTGCGATACAAATATGATTTTCTCGGCATAAGTCTAAGATAGGCTCGCCGGATTGCTCTAAGACTTGGAAACTGTTTAGCACATGATTATCGGATGTCGTCATGATTCTTGCGTCTAAGATTGTCAAACCTAATTGGTCTAAGGTTGCGGTACATAACGAAAACACCGCCTCTTGATTTTTCATGTAAACGAAGATTTCGGCGCTGCCACGCTGGGTCTGAGGTCTGACTAAGACTAGTGGGAAGTCATCGGCATTTGCCGAAGTAATAGCGGTAATATGCCAAACGACTTCGTCTGTGGTATAGCGCAGAAAATAATCGTCGCTGACATATTGCCATAGCTCTTCAAAAACGGGCTTGGCAATTCCGGCTTTTAATAACTCGTCTTCAACTTCTTTTTTATTCTCTAGCAGGCGTTCGGATAACGCGAGTGGGTTTTTTAAGCCTTTACGCAGAGCGCTATGAGTTGCATTGTAAAGCTCACGCAATAAAGCGTCTTTCCATGAGTTCCATAATTCAGGGTTAGTCGCGCGAATGTCGGCAACAGTGAGTAAATACAAGTGGTTTAAATATTCAATACTACCGACCACTTGGGCAAATTCGTGAATAATATCAGCATCGCCAATATCTTTACGCTGTGCTGTCATAGACATTAGAAGATGATGTCTGACTAGCCAAGTAATTAAGCGTGTGTCGTGCGCAGATAAATCATGTTGTAAACAAAAATCGCGGGCAATATCTTCGCCTATCGTAGAGTGATCGCCGTTTCTGCCTTTTGCAATATCATGAAACAGCGCGGCTAAATACAACAACTCAGGCTTAGAAATGAGTAAAAAGATACTGTTACAAAATGGTAATTCATCACGGTGCGCATCCAACGAAAAACGACGAAGATTGCGAATGACGAATAAGGTATGCATATCTACGGTGTAAATATGAAATAAATCATACTGCATACGCGCAACGATATTGGCAAAACTCGGTAAATAAGCCGCTAAAATTCCATAGCGGTTCATCCTCTTAAGCTGTGTCGTAATGCCATCGGGTTGGCGTAAGATGGTCATAAATAAGTTTGTTACCGTTTTGCTCTGACGAAACTCGGCGTCAATTAAATGTAAACTTTTACGAATCAAACGTATCGTGGTTGCGCGCAAACCTTTTAATGCGGGTTTTTGCTGAAGAATTAAAAAGACTTCTAATAATGCGGGCGGATAATGGTTAAAGACTTGCTCATCTATGGCTTCTAAGTAGCCGCTAATCGCAACAAATTTATCGGATACCGGGATAGGTTGGCAGCCATTTTCGCCACAGATAAAGCGTTCGTTAAACAATTGTAAGAGCATTTCATTAAGCCGTTCTAAGCCTTGCACCGTCTTAAAATAAAATTGCATAAATTGTTCAACGTCTTCGTTGTAACAGCCTTCACAAGAAAAACCGAATTGTCTAGCTAGCTCGCGCTGATAGTCGAAAATTAAGCGGTCTTCACCACGATGAGTGAGCAAATGCAAGGCATAGCGAATGCGCCATAATACATCTCTAGCAGCGATCAGTTCGGCATATTCTGCTTCGGGCAAGAAGCCATATTCAATCAGTTCGCGTAATGTCGATGAGTTGTAATGGCGTTTAAATACCCAGGCGATAACTTGCATATCGCGCAAGCCGCCAGGGCCTTCTTTGATGTTGGGCTCTAGGTTGTACGCTGTATCATGGGCTTTAGCGTAGCGCTGTTGTTGCTCCTTCATTTTGGCAGCAAAAAACTGATCGGAAGGCCATATTTTACTAGGGGCTATCTCAAGTTTTAATTGCTCGAATAACGCCTGGTTGCCTGTAATCAAGCGCATTTCTAACAAGCTTGTCATGATGGTTTGGTCTGTAATTGCGACGGCGAGGCATTCCTCAATGGTGCGCACACTTTGACCAGGCTTTAAGCCAACATCCCAAAGAAACGTCAGAAAATCAGCGAGTGCATCTTGATACGCTGATGTGTCGCTAGAGTGTAATAAAACGACAATATCAATATCGGAATAAGGAAACAGTTCACGGCGACCATAGCCGCCTACCGCGATTAAGCTGTGTTGGGCAGAGTGTTCGCCTAAAAAGTTATGCCAACAACAGGTTAATACATCATCGATAAAATCCGAGCGTTCTTTTAGTAAGCCATAGACAGAGCAATGCGGGTCGAATTTATTTTCTAGTTGTACGAATTTTTGTCGCAGTACTTGTTTGTAGTATGTCAATGAATCTTGTTCGAAAAAGGTTGCGACGTTAGTCATAAGAGCTCTTGTTGTCGTAGGGTCAAAATTTCATAACCAGTTGGTGTGACTAACACCGTGTGTTCCCATTGTGCTGATAAGCTACGGTCTTTAGTTACGGTCGTCCAGCCGTCAGGTAGTACTTTTACATGACGCTTGCCTAAATTAATCATAGGTTCTATGGTAATCGTCATGCCAGCTTCTAAAATAACGCCGTTGCCCGGTTTGCCATAATGCAAGACTTGGGGTTCTTCATGAAATTTCTTGCCTATACCATGACCACAGAACTCTCTAACGACTGAGTAGCGGTTAGATTCGGCATGTTTTTGTATGGCATGGCCAATATCGCCCAAGGTTGCCCCAGGTTTTACTTGTTGAATGCCTAAATACATGGCTTCTTGGGTAATATTGACTAAACGTTTAGCGTGTTGCGATACTTCGCCTACGCAAAACATCATGCTGGTATCGCCGTGATAGTCATCTTTAATCACAGTAATATCGACATTAATAATGTCTCCGGACTTAAGTTTTTTGTCGCTAGGAATGCCATGACACACTTGCTGGTTAATCGACGTACAAATTGATTTCGGAAAGCCGTGATAATTTAACGGGGCGGGTATCGCTTGCTGTACGTTGACAATATAGTTATGACAAAGTGTATCTAATTCGTTAGTTGTTACGCCCGGGACAACATAAGGGGTTATCATTTCAAGGACTTCGGCAGCCAACCGGCCTGCAACGCGCATTTTTTCAATTTCGCTGTCGTTTTTAATCGTTATGCTCATGTTGTTTAGGTGTGTGCTTAAATCGTATCGTGTTGATAATCATTCACATGAGTTTAACAGAGTTCGGTTTATTGTAAAAAAAA
>CAWUNX010000289.1:0-5149 GCA_963923905.1 uncultured Methylocucumis sp. | reverse complement strand
CATCAAGCTGCAACGGAATTTGTTGATCGCCGCCTTTACCGTTGGCTTTAAAGCTACCGTCCATCGTTTCATAACGCGTACGTTGCTCTAAGCCTAGCGCTAACCACTTAGGTAAATTTAAGGCATCATGCAAATTCCATATTGGTTTTTCATATTTGCCAGTGCCAAGCAAAGCATCTGCCATTTGACTCTCAAATGCCGCTGTCGGTGGTCTGGTATATGTTTTTTGCTCAGCGGCTAAACCATGAGCTGACGTTAGTAATCCAGCCGCTAGTAACCAAGAATTATGGGTTCGTGCTGATACCCGTGTTTGCATAATCAATTCCCTACCCTAACAATTAACATTCATTTGAACGAAAGGAGCTAAATAAAAATTTCTGACTTGTTAGTATAATCGATATATAGATAAGTAAATATAAAAACAAATGCAAACATCTCGTCGGGTATGTTCAAATAATGCTGAAAGCAGCAGAATCAATAAACCAAACGCACCGAACAGTTTACAATCATGCTATGATTTAGCGTTTTTCCAGCCTTATAAACAACTATGTTAGCGCGTTCCGAAGCAAACCGTTTAGTAGACCGTTTTGGCAGAACAGTCGATTATTTACGCATTTCTATTACTGACCGTTGTGACTTTCGTTGTGTGTATTGCATGGCGGAAGATATGGTGTTTTTGCCGCGCGAGCATATTCTTTCGCTAGAAGAGATATTAGCCATTGCGGAGACCTTTGTTGAATTAGGCGTAAAAAAAATCCGTATCACAGGTGGTGAGCCACTGGTGCGCAAAGGAGTGTTAGACTTACTCAAACAGTTAAGCGCATTACCCGGTTTAGAAGAGCTAGTCATCACAACTAATGGCTCGCAACTAGAGCGCATGGCCGATGATTTATATGCAGCGGGAGTCAAGCGGATAAACATTAGCTTAGACACGTTAAACCCTGAGCTTTTTAAAACTTTGACGCGCGCCGGCGATTTAGCAAACGTATTAGCCGGTATTGCTAAAGCCCGCCAGCTCGGTTTTAAACGCATTAAGATTAATGCCGTTATATTGAAAGGCCGCAACCATACTGAAGTGGTCGATTTAGTGCAGTTTGCTGTTAAGCAAGATATTGATATTAGTTTTATCGAAGAAATGCCATTAGGACTGGTTAACCAACATAATCGCTCCGAAGCCTATTATTCTAGCGAGCTAATCAAAGCTGAACTACAGCGCTCTTTTGACTTAATACCAAGCTTAGCAAAAACTGGCGGGCCATCGAATTATTTTGTCTTAGCAGGCAGCACTAGCAAAATCGGTTTTATTTCACCGCATAGCGCTAACTTTTGCAGCACTTGCAACCGCGTACGCTTAACTGCTGAAGGAAGATTATTACTTTGTTTAGGTAATGAACATTCAGTGGATTTAAAAGCGATTATACGCAATGCGCCAGGCGATAAGGCGTTATTACGCCAAACCATTATTGATGCCATGGTGCTTAAACCCGAACAACATCATTTTAATATTCATGAGCAGCCGATTATTTTACGTCATATGAACATGACGGGCGGTTAATTGCTTCCATCTGACCTACTGAGGTTTCCATGCCATTTGCTCGTTTAGGGCTAGAACCCGCTTTACTACAAGCGATTTCCGACCAAAATTACCAATCCCCCACTCCCATACAAGAATCCGTTATTCCGCTTATTTTAGCCGGTCACGATGTCTTAGCAGGCGCACAAACTGGCACAGGCAAAACAGCCGGTTTTACCTTGCCTATGCTACAAATGCTTGCGGCTGTAAGTGCAGACCAAGCCAACAAGACACCTAAAGCATTAGTGTTAACACCTACGCGTGAGTTAGCCTTACAAGTTTCCGAGGCGATTAAGGTCTATGGTAAATATTTGCCTATTCGCTCACAGGCTATTGTGGGCGGGGTTAATATGGCCATGCAAACACGGTTGTTAAAACAAGGTGTGGATATAGTCATTGCGACACCCGGTCGATTGCTCGATCATGTGCAACAACGCAACGTTAATTTATCGAATATTGAAATATTGGTTTTAGATGAAGCCGACCGCATGTTAGACATGGGTTTTTTACCTGAAATAAAACGGGTCATTGCATTACTACCCAATCAGCGCCAAACCTTATTATTCTCAGCAACATTTTCAAACGCCATACAAAATGTTGCGCAGCAATGGCTAAAACAGCCTAAACATATTCAAGTAGGTCAAACCAATAGCACGGCGGAAAAAATTTCTGAGCAAGTCTATGCGATTCCGCGTGAATACAAACGTGAATTAGTATCTTATTTAATCGGTAGTAAAAATTGGCGGCAAGTGCTGATTTTTGTCCGCACTAAACATGGCGCGGATCGCTTGCAAAAACAATTAATCACCGATGGCATTAAAACAGCAGCCTTGCATGGCGATAAAACCCAAGCAGCCCGCAATAAAGCGCTAGACTGGTTTAAAACCGGTGCCGTACAAGCGCTAGTCGCTACCGATGTAGCAGCTAGAGGCTTAGATATAGATGACTTACCTATTGTGGTTAATTTCGATTTACCGCAAGTCGCTGAGGATTATATTCATAGGATTGGCCGTACAGGCCGTGCGGGCGCAACAGGTCATGCCATCTCGCTAGTCTGTCCTGAGGAAGCTTATCAATTAGCTGAAATAGAAAAATTTCTGCAGCGAAAACTGCCGCGTGTTGCGGATACGGGTTATGAGCCGGTGTCTTTGTCGGTTCAACCTGATAACAAAAAATCTCACAAACCCAATGCATCGGATAAAACCACAACACCCAAACGTAAGTCGACTAGCGCGCCTTTAAAAACGAAACCATTTAGGCCCAAGTCTAAACCTAAGCCGCGCCAGCGTAGACCTTAGCAATAGGATAAACTAGTGAGGTGAAAAACTGATATGCTATAAACGCAGTGCCATACATTATAACAAGAGGATTAACCATGCAGATTTTATCAATTTTTCAAAAACGATCTAAACTAGACGCCACGATTAGACAAACGGCGCAAGCACGGAAAAGTGACGGCACTGTTGCCGATAGTTTATTTAAGGGAGCTTACCAAGGCTTTGCTGAAGTCATGCTGGATGACTCGTTGCGCGCCGACACGTTGTATCACTGGGGCTTTGCTTTATTACATCAGGCAAAAACCAAATCAGACAGTGAAGCTGAAAAGCTTTACATAGATGCGATTAAAAAATTTGAATTTTGTATGTTAATTAATCCCAGTTACTTAGGCGCAGCTATTAACGGTGGCGTCGCCTATATGGATTTGGCACGGCTTAAACAGGTAGCTCCTACCGATGAATTATACGATCTCGCCCTAACACAATTTGAAACTGCCAATTCGATTCACAAAGGTACGGCGTCTTATAACTTGGCTTGTATTTATGCATTACGCAACGACCAAGATGCCTGCTTAAAAGCCTTGGAGTTCTCGCGCGACCACGGCAGCCTTCCTGACACGGATGAGATTTTACATGACCCGGATATGACTAATGTTTTAGAACAGGATTGGTTTACCAACTTTATCGATAACCTTCCTAAAAAGGTAGCGCCTGTTGTTAAAACGGCAACAGTAGCAACCGAACAAGAGCTTACTACGGAAGGTGTTAGCGAAACAACTGAAACAGCCTCTGACGAATCAGTCTAATTTTTCTGGTACAGGTTGGATAACTCACTCTCAATTCCAACCTGTACCCCTCAACAAAAAACGCTCGCTTAAGCGTTTCAGCTTCAACTCTTAGTTACCTAACTTATTGATGCGCGTGATCTTGGCTTATATCTTCGTTGTTGCACTCTGGTCTACGACACCGTTAGCCATTCAATGGAGTAGTCAAGACGCAGGTTTTTTATTTGGCATTACGTCTAGGATGTTAATCGGAACGTTATGTTTTATGCTGATATTGCTGTTTACCCGAACCCGCTTAATCTGGCATAAAAAAGCCTGTTTAACCTATGTGTCGGTCGCTATACAAATTTATGGCGCGATGATGGCGGTCTATTGGGCATCACAGTTTATTCCATCCGGCTGGGTATCAGTGGTTGCCGGTATAGCTCCTTTGCTTACTGCGTGCATCACGGCATTATGGCTACGCGAACGTAGCTTAACACCGGGTAAGCTCTGCTCGTATGGCTTAGGTTTGTCAGGTATGAGTTTAATGTTTGCCTCTGCTCTGCCCTTAGGAACACCAGCCGTTTTAGGTATTGCGGGCGTTATTTTGTCCTCGCTGTTGCAATCGCTAAGTGCCGTCTGGATTAAAGTGCTAAACGCAAAACTGCCAGCTCAAATACAAGTCACTGGCGGTTTGTTAATAGCGCTACCGTGTTATTTATTAACCTGGTATTTGTTTGATGGCAGCCTTCCTACGACATTATCGCTAAAAGGTTTGTGGTCGATTGCTTACTTAGGCTTTATCGCGACAACGGCTGGATTTACCTTGTATTATTTCTTACTTACTAAACTTTCCGCCACGCAAGTCGCGTTTATTTCTCTGTTAGCGCCTGTGCTAGCCCTGATTGTCGGCCACCTTTTTAACCATGAACCGTTTAGTCCACAAGTGATTCTCGGCACCACTTTAATCTTAACTAGCCTTTTTAGCCATACCATTATAGAACAACAACTTAGCAAAAAACGGACACGGTAAATTTCCTTTAAATCATAAATGTTTTATCAACTCAGCTAAAATGTTTTGCCGTTAACACTTTTAATGCTACTATGGGATGCAGTTTGCATTAAAGCCAGGCTTTTTTAGCCTGGGAGTTTGAAGCCGTTAGGCGTTATTTTTTATTTAAGAGTGTGTTATGTCAGAGCAAGTCGTAGGTACCGTAAAATGGTTCAATGATGAAAAAGGATTCGGATTTATTGAGCAAGAAGGCGGTAAAGATGTTTTCGTTCACCACAGCGCGATTAACGGTTCAGGCCGTAAGACGTTGCGTGAAGGTCAAAAAGTTACTATGAATGTAACTCAGGGGCAAAAAGGTCCTCAAGCGGAAAATGTAACTCCCGCTTAAACCCTCCTAATTTTAGACCTAAAAGCACAAGCTTTTAGGTCTTTCTTTTATCTAGCTATATACGCTTTTAGTATCACAAACCAATACAGTTCGGCGCAACTATTGCTGAACAAAAAAGGGGTATACTGTAGA
>CAWUNX010000288.1:0-5190 GCA_963923905.1 uncultured Methylocucumis sp. | reverse complement strand
TCGTTTGCTCTGGCGAAATGATGGCGATGTATGCGGCTAACAACATTGCTAAAGGTATCGTGAAATATGCGAACTCTGGCAGCGTGCGTTTAGCGGGCTTGATTTGTAACTCGCGTAACACCGCACGTGAAGACGAGTTAATTTCAGCCTTAGCGGCTCGTATCGGTACGCAAATGATTCACTTCGTACCACGCGACAACGTTGTACAACGCGCTGAAATCCGTCGTATGACGGTTATCGAATACGATCCAACCTGCAAACAAGCCGACGAATATCGTGCGTTAGCGACTAAAATCCGCGACAACAAAAACTTCATTATCCCAACTCCAATTACTATGGATGAGTTAGAAGAGTTGATGATGGAATTCGGTATTCTTGAGCAAGAAGATGAGTCTATCATCGGTGTCACGGCTGCTGCTGAAGCATAAGCAAGTATTCAACCATACCGTAGCGGCGTAAACCGCTACGGTTTTATCCTAAAACCTGTCGATGGGGGATTGCCCATGACATTCGTAGGAGACTTTTATGGCTGCGTTAACCAAAGAAGAAACTGAAAAGTTGATTCAAGAAGTTTTGGAGATTTATCCAGAACAAGCGAAAAAAGATCGTGCAAAGCATTTAGCCATTAACGATCAATCGTTAGAAAAATCTAACAAATGTATTACCTCTAACCGTAAATCTTTACCCGGCGTGATGACTATTCGTGGTTGTGCTTACGCCGGTTCTAAAGGTGTGGTATGGGGCCCTATCAAGGATATGATTCATATTTCTCACGGTCCAGTAGGCTGTGGTCAATATTCACGCGCAGGACGCCGTAACTATTACATCGGTACAACCGGCGTTAACGCCTTTGTTACGATGAACTTCACGTCGGATTTTACTGAAAAGGACATCGTATTTGGCGGTGATAAAAAATTAGCCAAAATCATCACGGAAATCGAAGGTTTGTTCCCGTTAAACAAAGGTATCAGCGTTCAATCCGAATGCCCTATCGGTTTAATCGGTGACGACATTGAAGCGGTTTCTAAAAAAGGCAGTAAAGAAATCGGTAAACCTGTTGTGCCAGTACGTTGCGAAGGTTTCCGTGGTGTATCGCAATCCTTAGGTCACCATATTGCTAATGACGCAGTACGGGATTGGGTGTTAGGCAACCGTGATGGTGATGATAGCTTCCCAACCACGCCTTATGACGTAGCCGTTATCGGCGATTACAACATCGGTGGTGATGCTTGGGCTTCACGGACGTTGCTGGAAGAAATGGGGTTACGCGTCGTTGCGCAATGGTCGGGTGACGGTACATTAGCTGAAATTGAAAATACACCGAAAGTGAAACTCAATTTAATCCACTGCTATCGCTCGATGAACTACATCGCGCGCCACATGGAAGAAAAATACAAAATCCCCTGGATTGAGTATAACTTCTTCGGCCCTACCAAAATTGCTGAGTCATTACGCAAAATCGCTGCGTTGTTTGACGACACCATTAAGGAAGGTGCTGAGCGCGTCATTGCACGTTACCAAGCGGAATATGAAGCGGTTATTGCTAAATACAAACCACGTCTGCAAGGCAAACGCGTCATGTTGTACATCGGTGGCTTACGTCCACGCCATGTAATTGGTGCGTATGAAGACTTAGGCATGGAAGTTGTCGGTACCGGTTACGAGTTCGGTCATAACGACGACTACGACCGTACCATTAAGGAAATGGGCAATGCGACATTGTTATACGACGATGTTACCGGTTACGAATTCGAAGAATTTGTTAAACGCGTGCAACCTGACTTAATCGGCTCTGGCATTAAAGAGAAATACATTTTCCAAAAAATGGGTATTCCATTCCGGCAAATGCACTCTTGGGATTATTCAGGCCCTTATCACGGTTATGACGGCTTTGCGATTTTCGCAAGAGACATGGATATGACGTTGAATAACCCTTGCTGGAAGCAAGTTAAAGCGCCTTGGAAAACAGCAAGTGATGGCGCAGAAGCAGTGAAAGTAGCAGCTTAAGTTTAGCTAAGCTTTGGAGCAGCGGGTTGATAAGGATGTTGCCCGCTACGTCTGACAAAATCGCGAAAATACCGATGCCGTTGCTTAGGTATTGCGGATAAATACCTAGGGCCTCAAGCGGCAGTTTTATTCCTTCAGAGCGTCGTCCACAGATTAGTGGCGCGTAGGAGATTATCATGAGCCAACAAGTCGAAAACATTCAACCGAGTTATCCTTTATTTAGAGATGAAGAATATAAGGAAAATCTCGCTAATAAACGGGCTGAATACGAAGAGCGTCACGAACAAGCCAAGATTGATGAAGTATTCCAATGGACAACGTCTAAAGAATACCAAGAATTAAACTTTGCGCGCGAAGCGTTAACAGTTAACCCTGCTAAAGCCTGCCAACCGTTAGGTGCAGTGTTATGTGCCTTAGGGTTTGAAAAAACCATGCCGTATGTCCACGGCTCACAAGGTTGTGTGGCTTATTTTAGAACGTATTTTAACCGCCATTTTAAAGAACCCGTTGCGTGCGTATCTGACTCTATGACAGAAGATGCAGCGGTATTCGGTGGGCAAAAAAATATGTTTGCTGGGCTTGAAAACGCTAAGGCGTTATATCAACCGGATATTATTGCGGTATCAACTACCTGTATGGCTGAGGTTATCGGAGACGATTTAAACGCGTTTATTAACAACGCGAAAAAAGCAGGTCACGTCGAACAAGATTTTCCGACACCGTTTGCCCATACACCGAGTTTCGTCGGCAGCCATACCACAGGCTGGGACAATATGTTTGAAGGCATGGCGAAATACTTCACGTTGAACCAGATGGAAGACAAAACCGTCGGCTCTAACGGCAAGATAAATTTTGTACCTGGCTTTGAAACCTACTTAGGTAATTTCCGCGTCATTCATCGCATGATGAAAGAAATGGGCGTTGATTACAGCTTATTAAGTGACCCATCTGAAGTATTGGATACACCGGCTGATGGTACATTCCGCATGTACGCTGGCGGTACGACGCAAGCTGAAATCAAAGATGCGCCGAATGCAATTGACACGCTGTTGTTACAACCTTGGCAATTGGAAAAAACCAAGAAGTTTGTGCAAAACATCTGGCATCAACCAGCAACCGCCATCAACATCCCAATGGGGTTAGAGTGGACGGATGAGTTCTTGATGACAATTTCTAAGTTAACCGGCAAACCTATTCCTGCGTCATTGGAATTAGAGCGCGGTCGCTTAGTGGATATGATGACAGACTCTCATGCCTGGTTGCACGGCAAACGTTTCGCTCTCTATGGCGACGCTGACTTTGTTTTAGGTATGACTAAGTTCTTGTTAGAAGTCGGTGCCGAGCCTAGTGATATTTTGTGCAACCACGCCAATAAACGTTGGCAAAAAGCAGTACAAAAAATCTTAGATGCCTCGCCTTATGGCAAAAACTCGCAAATCCATATCGGCCGCGATTTATGGCATTTCCGTTCTTTAATGTTCACCAATAAGCCTGATTTTATGATAGGCAACTCTTACGGCAAATTCATTCAACGTGACACCTTCTACAAAGGCGAAGCGCATGAAGTACCGTTAATCCGCATAGGCTTCCCTATATTTGACCGTCACCACTTACATAGAATGACGACCTTAGGTTACGAAGGTGCTATTTATATGTTGACGACTTTGGTTAATGCAGTTCTGGAACAACTGGATAAAGAAACCAAAGGTATGGGAACCACAGACTACAACTACGACTTAATTCGTTAATGTAGCTTGGGTTACTGTAACCCAATACTTAAAGACTAGGTTAAGCGCTGCTTAGCCTAGTCATAACTTGTTAGTAATGCGTGTTTAGCGGAGAAACCTAATGCCTAGCGTCATGTTGAAAAAAAACCCGGAAGGCAAATTGGTCTTCTACGTGCCTAAAAAAGATTTAGAAGAGGTCGCAGAATCGGTCGAATTTGATAGTGCCGAGCAATGGGGTGGTGAAATCTTATTAGCTGATGGCTCTAAATATTACATCGATCCTATGGTCCCACCTGACTTTCCGATAACTCTACGCGCAAAACGTTTAGATTCAGGAGAAGAGTGATATGGCCTTATATATTGTTGAATCAGAATGTATTTCATGTGGCGATTGTGAGCCCGTGTGCCCAACCCAATCCATCACAGAAGGTCCTGTCGTATTCAAAATTGACAAACGTACCTGTACTGAATGTGAAGGCGATTTTGACAAACCACAATGCGTTAAAGTCTGCCCTATTGATAATTGTATCCTTCCTATAGAGGCATAAGCCATGAGCCAGATCACGTTAACACGCGAGCTGGCTTTGCGCATCGGGCTGGCCGCACGCGTCCTGCCCGATACCAACGCCAAACGCTTGCTTACCGTCTTGAGCAGTTGTATTGAAGCTCCCTTGACCGATAGCAAAGTCGCGGCAATCGAGCTAAAAACGCTAAAACAAGCTCATCAAGGTGAGTTTTCCACTGTTGAAGACAGCTTATTGAAACAAGCACTGACCATTCTGAGTAATACCGGCACGAATAAAATATTGCCAGCAACTCAATCCTATCAAGAAAACGATATGCCTGGCTCGATTCGCATCGCTGTAGGTAGCGACGATGCGATAAATGTTAATGGGCATTTTGGCTCGTGTGCCTGGTTTTTCATTTACCAAGTTAATGCTCACGAAGCAAGGCTTATTGATATTCGCACGGCGGAGATTCCTGAAGGTTTAATCGTTGACGATAAAAATGTTTATCGTGCTGAGCAAATTCAAGATTGCAAAGTGCTTTATGTGTCATCGGTAGGCGGTCCAGCGGCAGCTAAAATTGTACGCTTAGGCATACATCCTATGAAGCTAGCAGAGCCACAAAGTATCGCTGATGTCATTGAGCAATTACAACAAGTGATGTCAGCAACGCCGCCACCTTGGCTAGCGAAAGCTATGGGCTTAGAGCGCCCTGAGCGCTTTAAATTTGATGAGGAAGCGACCGCATGATGAATGTCGAACAAGTGCAAGCGATTGCTGAGCGCATCACGGCTTTAGGCTTGAGTGATGAAACCGTGTCGGTGTTACGCCAAGATTATCAACCCATTCACTTTACCTATTGCATGGATGATGATTTACCGAATAACACCCCCGTCATGACTCAGCCCTGTCTCTTATACACATCTCCGAGCCCACGAGACCAGAGAGGA
>CAWUNX010000287.1:0-5194 GCA_963923905.1 uncultured Methylocucumis sp. | reverse complement strand
TATCGTCGGCAGCGTCAGATGTGTATAAGAGACAGTGCCAAGACCGCCTGCACCGTTTGGCGCATTGCCCAACTTTCTTGACTCAATCAGGTGCTTAAATCTTAATTTATTAAGCGCGTAGCTATGTAAGGAATATTTTCCGAGCACTTATTACTTATTAAACATCTGCATGTCCAATCTTCTTAGTGAAATTAACCTTACCAACAGTCCCCTCGAATCGAATGCTCATAGGTTTTGCATCGCCCCGATGCTAGACTGGACTGACACGCATTGTCGGTTTTTCCATCGTTTGTTATCGCAACACGCTGGTTTATATACTGAGATGGTCACAACAGGCGCGCTAATTCACGGCGATGCGGCTAGATTCTTAACCTTTAATCCTAGCGAGCATTATGTCGCGTTACAGCTTGGCGGTAGCGTGCCATCAGAATTAGCGCTTTGTGCGCGCATGGCGCAAGAGTTTGGTTATGATGAAGTGAATCTTAATGTCGGCTGCCCTAGCGATAGAGTGCAAAATGGCCGTTTTGGCGCGTGTTTAATGGCAACTCCTGAATTAGTTGCCGAGTGCGTGGCGGCTATGATAGGAGCAACTTCGCTACCGGTCACGGTTAAATGCCGTATTGGTATTGATGACCGGGATTCGTATCAAGAGTTAGCACAATTTATCGCCACCGTTAAAGCAGCGGGTTGCCAAACCTTTATTGTTCATGCGCGTAAAGCCATTTTATCCGGCTTATCGCCTAAGCAAAATCGTGAAATTCCACCGTTACGTTATGACGTGGTGTATCAGCTTAAACGTGATTTTCCTCAACTAAACATTATTTTAAACGGCGGTGTAACGACACTCGCTCAAACTGAAACCTTGTTAGCCGATGTCGATGGTGTCATGGTGGGGCGCGAGGCGTATCACAATCCTTATATACTCGCTGGCGTTGATCAACGGTTTTTTGCTAGTAACCAACCGATTAAAACACGCCAACACATTATCGAGGCGTTAATCCCTTATATACAAGAACAGTTAGCTAAAGGTGTGCGTTTACACAGCATCACCCGCCATATTTTAGGCTTGTTTCATGGGCAAATCGGCGCTAGGGCTTGGCGACGTCTTTTAAGCGAGGATGCCAATAAAAGGGGGGCTGATGAATCGGTCGTGTTACGTGCATTAACATTTACCATTCCTGATGTATACTGCCCTACTACTGTTACTATTTGAGCCTATCAAACATGGAAGAGCATTTTGCCAAAATCATTGAAGCCGTTGGCGAAAATTTAAACCGCGAAGGTTTAATCGATACGCCTAAACGCGCCGCTAAGGCCTTTAAATTTCTCAATAATGGCTATGAAAAAACCTTAGAAGACGTACTCAACGGCGCGATATTTACCGCTGACACCGAAGACATGGTTATCATTAAAGACATTGAGTTGTTCTCGTTATGCGAACATCACTTATTACCGTTTATTGGTAAATGCCATGTCGGTTATTTACCACAAGGTAAAGTCTTAGGCTTATCTAAAGTCGCACGTATCGTCGATATGTACGCGCGACGCTTACAAATCCAAGAAAAATTAACTAAGCAAATTGCTGATGCAATAGAAACGGCGATTAACGCGCGTGGCGTAGCGGTCGTGATTGAAGCTAAGCATTTATGCATGATGATGCGCGGCGTGGAAAAACAAAACTCCGTGATGACCACATCGGTAATGACCGGCATTTTCCGCAAGCACATTAGCACACGTTCGGAATTCTTAAACTTAATCAATCGTTAATTATGGCAGATGTTGATACGGGCATTTTACTCGCGAACCTAGGTTCGCCCACCGCACCGACCACGCCAGCGGTTAGAAAATTTTTAAAGGACTTTTTAGGCGACCCACGCGTGGTTAATCTGCCACGACCTTTATGGTGGCTGATTTTACATGGCGTGATTTTGCCGTTTAGACCCGCTAAATCCGCTCATGCCTATCAAGCGATTTGGAATGCTGAACGTGGCTCACCGCTAAGCTTTCTTACTCATGATTTAACCGAGCTATTCCGCAGCCAGCAGCAACAATCAAACATCGTGGCGTCTTATGCTATGCGCTATGGCGAGCCGTCTATCGCGTCACAATTACGCCGGTTTAAAGAATTAAATCTAAAACAAGTTATTGTATTACCGTTGTATCCGCAATACTCATCGACGACAACGGCGTCGATTTACGATGATTTAGTTAAAGAGCTTAATCGTTGGCGGCATATTCCTTCTTTTAAATTCATCAGTGATTATCATGATAATCCGGCTTATATTGCCGCTGTTGCCGAGCAAATCCAGCAACATTGGCAAGCAAACGGTCGTAATCAAGTGTTGCTGATGTCGTTTCATGGCCTGCCTAAGCAACTGGTTACCTGGGGTGACCCGTATTATCAGCAATGTCAACGTACTGCCCAGTTAATCGCTGACGCCTTGCAACTAACGCCTAGCGAATGGCAGTTAGTCTTCCAATCGCGTTTTGGCAAAGCCGAATGGCTAAAACCTTATTGTGTAGAGACCTTACAAACCTTGCCGGGACAAGGCATTACCAGCGTCGATATGGTGTGTCCAGGTTTTGCCGTCGATTGTTTAGAAACGCTGGAAGAAATTGCGATAACCAATCGCGAGTTGTTTTTAAGCGCGGGCGGGCAAGCGTATTGCTATATTCCGGCACTAAATGCCTCGTTAGCGCATGTGAATGCATTAAAAAACGTACTTGAGTTATCTTGAAAGCCAACTATATTTTTAGGATTTAGCGAACTTTGACAGCATCGTTGAGTCTGGTTTGCGTTTTTACCTTTTAAACGGGTGTGAGATGAGCGATTTATTAACCACATGGCAGGATTTAGACTGGCCTGACATTAAAGCAAGTAAGCCGTTAGAAACCGGCAACGGTGTGATTGACGAGGAAGCTTTTCAAACGATTGAAGTCGATAAAGTATTCACAGCGGTTAACCACACGCAAACATTGACTGGTCAAGCTTGCTTATATCGTTCTCTCGCCCAACCGTTAGCTGATAAAAGCGCTATTGATGCAAAACAACAAGCCGTCGCTGAATTACAAGAGCAGCCAGAGCTGATGGCAGCACTTGATGCTATTGTTAGCGATGCGGCTTATCACGAATCTAGTTTTTATTTATTGTTATTTGGCAGTTTTCTAGGTACGTTTGGCACAGCGAGAAGCGAGCATGAAATCGAAGGCTATGGTTATCATGTCTATAAAAAAGGCGTGCGGCTATTACCCGAACTAAGCGAGCGTTTAGCTTCGGTTGATAGACCTAACAGCCCGTATTTAACCGGATTATTCGATGCGTTTAATGCGTTTAGCCAAAGCCGCGCTTATTCCTTAATGACCGATACGGTGTATGTCACCGAATATAGCCTACAAAGCAAACAAGAACGCGCGCATTCGTGGTTGCCCGCCGTCTCATTCGTACCGCGTTTGTTTAAGCCATTGCTCTTTGTCGCTGCCGCGATTCTTTATTGGTTATTAAGCCATTTTGCACCCACAGCACTGTTTTCGGCGATTCCTGACGAAGCCTTGTTATTAACGCCATTCTTATTGTTATACATCCCATTAGTCGGTGGTTTTGACCGTGACCATTGTATTATTCCGTTGCGTAAGGAATATAAAGCCTCACCAGATGTCGCTGCCGCGCTCGATGCGCTAGGCCAACTCGATGAATTGCTATCGTTTGCTAAGTTTTCTCAGCGTTTCCCACATGAAACGGTCTTGCCGACGTTTAATGATAGCGAACACTTTGCGCTGACGCTGACACAAGCCAAAAATCCGGTATTAGGTGCGCATATCACTGATTATGTCGGCAATGATTTAAGCTTAACTGATGAGCGCTTATTGCTAATCACCGGACCTAATAGCGGTGGCAAAACCGCATTTTGCAAAACCATCGCGCAAATTCAATTATTAGCACAAACCGGCTCGCCCATACCGGCACAAGCCGCCCAATTAACTGTAGCTGATAGAGTGTTTTATCAAGCACCAGAAATTAGCCATTTAGATGATGGCGAAGGACGTTTTGGTACGGAATTAAAGCGCACAAAAGATATTTTCTTAGCCTCCAGCGCGCGTAGTTTAGTAATACTTGATGAATTATCCGAAGGCACGACGTTTGAAGAAAAAATGGAATCTTCAACGAATGTGTTAAACGGCTTTTATCGTAAAGGCAACACCACGTTGCTCATCACGCATAATCATCAATTAGTCGATGCGTTTATCAAAAAACGTCAAGGCATAGCCATGCAAGTCGAATTTGCCGATGAAGCACCAACGTATCGCTTAATACCCGGTATTTCCAGAGTCAGCCACGCCGATAGAGTGGCGAAAAAAATTGGCTTCTCTAAGGAAGACATAGACCATTATCTTGAGAATAAACAATGAAGTTAGGCACTGCGTTACAACCTCATGCCACTAAAGCGTTACTCTTAGGCAGTGGCGAGTTAGGCAAAGAGTTGGCTATCGCGCTGCAGCGTTACGGCGTTGAAGTCGTTGCCGTAGACCGTTACGCTAATGCGCCTGCCCAACAAGTTGCGCATAAGGCCCACGTTATCGATATGACGGATGCCGATGCCGTAATGGCTTTAATCCAAGCCGAACAGCCTGATTTTATTATTCCTGAATTAGAAGCGATTGCGACTGACGCACTCATCGCTATTGAGCAACAAGGCCGGTGTAAGGTTGTGCCGAACGCCAATGCCGTGCGCTTAACCATGAATCGCGAGGGTATCCGCGTATTAGCTGCGGATACCTTACAGTTACCGACGTCAGCCTATGCGTTTGCTGAATCGTATCAAGAATTAGAACACGCCGTGTTAAGTCGCATCGGTTTTCCCTGTTTTATTAAACCCACCATGTCATCGTCTGGCAAAGGCCAATCTTATGTCACTGACGCCAGCCAGCTTAAAGCGGCTTGGGACTATGCTAAAGCCGCCGGTCGTGTCGATACCGGCAAAGTTATTGCTGAGGCTAAAATTGATTTCGACTTTGAAATAACACTATTAACCGTTAGAGCGCTAAACGCAGACGGTGAGATTGAAACTCACTACTGCGCACCGATAGGCCATAGGCAAGAAAAAGGCGATTATCGAGAAAGCTGGCAGCCGCAAGCCATGTCAGACCTGGCTCTGTCTCTTATACACATCTCCGAGCCCACGAGACCAGAGAGGAT
>CAWUNX010000286.1:0-5224 GCA_963923905.1 uncultured Methylocucumis sp. | reverse complement strand
AGACTGAGCTTTGCCCAGCAACCAAAAAATGGGTACGGGCAAGCTTTGCTTAATCATTTGGATTTCAGCCTCTAGCCCTTCTGGCTTTGGCTTGAATAATGCATTGCTGAACTTCTGCCAGGACCAGATAGCCGGTATTTTCATGTGGGTGAGCGCTTGGGTTTGGAATACTAAGCTGTATTTTAACCTGAGTTGCTAGTAAGGCTAGATTTACCTTCGTGAAGTGCATTTTAGGGGGAACAAACGATTGACTGTGAGCTGTTAGGTGGGCAAACAGCGCCGGATGGTGGCAACCATCCGGCGTCATAGAGTTAACGACTAATTTGCTTTACATTTTCCAGTTGCCTTTTTCGCCACTGAAAAACTGGTTAAGGCAATCTGGCTAGACTTTGCGCTAGATGCATTAAACATCGTCTTAAAATCGGCTACTTCATTGTCAGGTTCTTGGAATAAGTCTTGGGCGAAGGAATACGCTAATGGTTGATGCACTAATTCAGCTTCAACGGTGTAATTCGTACCTGTCAAGCCTTTGATTTGGTAACTCACACTATCGCTACCGCCGATGAAGTTTTTATCGGTTAACGCGCTGCCAACGACTTTGACATCATTCGGTGCGGTGGTTTTGTCAAAGCCTTGTGGCAGTATCCGATTGTCTTTTAAATACGCCATGCCTCGCAATAAGGTATACGTCACTTGTTTTTGGTTATCGCCCATAATCGCTTCATAGACTTGTACTTGGTCCGGGCGCTTAATGACATTGTAATGCGGTTCAAATTTTGTTCTATCGGTGTCTGCCGCAACGCCGACGATACTGCCGTCGCTGTTAATTTTGCCGGATTCAAACACGATAGTGCCCGTTTCATCTTTCACCGTCACATGTAGCACGACTCGACGCGAGGGATAGGCGCTAGGCAGTTTATGACCGGTTTTGCTATCCACTTTCAGGGTAAAATTCAAGACATTGTTACTACCTAAGCATTGCTTGGCGTTAGAAATGGTCGCGGCGCTATTCAGCATGGCTTGGGTTTTGGTTATAGTTTCTGCAAAATTAAGAGATAACACGCCTAATTGAGTTTTATTGTTGTTGAAAATATCTAACATCAACCGGTTAGCGCCAACAAATTCATGAATGGCAAAGTTATCACGTGGCTCCATCACTTCCGTAGTCATTGAACCATTGGACAGTCGTACCCCATTCGCGCGGGGCATGTGGCATTGCTGGCAACTTTTAGCGTCGGTAGTGGCATAGCTGCTGTGTTCCCACTCGGTATAAGGCATTTGTTCTGGAAATTCGCTTTCTGGCGTCGTGCTTATCACCGTGCCAAATTGGTCTACCACAGCCGTTTTCAAGTTATGGCAGGTCGCGCAGAGTTTTGATGATTGGATATGCGGACTGTAAGTAGGTGTATAACCTGTTTGGTTAATCATGGATGTGCCTTTTAAATTGTCGTAAGGACCATAAATCTTCCTATCATTGCCGATTTCATAATGTCCGGTAAAACTGCTTAATGTACCTAAGTTGGCTGCATCTTGGATTTGATGACATAAGGTACAACTCACACCGTTTAGCGCTTCGTCATGGCGCGGATGACTGGCGCTTAAAAAGCCACCATCCAAAATAGCCGGTGGTTCGTTATAGGATTTGGCTTCAAAATTGGCCATAGGGGCATGGCAACGTGTGCATTTATCGTTTATCACATCGGTTAGTTGTGGGTTGCGATTAAGCTCGCTACGCACTTTAGCTCGCCATAACGGGTCGCGTGCCGAATTTGCCATCATCGTCGAAGACCAGTCGGTTGCAATAGACACATCATTGCCCTTGTTGTCGTAAATGCCATTATGGCAGGCAGCGCAAACCTCAGAACCTCTAAAGTGTTCGGATTGGAACAGTGGATTGCCAGGAGACGCAGCGGGTGAGTAAAAGCCACTCCAGATGGTGGTAGCGGTAAAGGTATCGGCAACCCCGCCTATGGTTAATGTGGCGTTAATCGGCGTTAAATAAGTCGATAACGAGATAACGCGTAGCGTCACTGTGTCGCCATTGTTAATTGTGCTAGCGGTTGTTTTATATGCTGCACCATTGATTGAATAATAGCCTCCACTCACGCTAATGGGGGTGGCTGCGTTAATGCCTGAAATGGTTACGGTGTTTGATGTAACCACCGACCTTAACGCGACATCAGTTTGGTCGATAAAGCTAAACGCATCCGGCGTGGTGTCGGTAGTTGCGCCTATTGCTTGGGTATTAAAGCCGCAAGTCATAAAAATAAACCAAACTAGGTAAAGCAACTTGGCATAGGGCTTGGTCATAAAAGTACCTTAAATCAGTTGGTTAGCGAATAAGTTGAAAAAATCGTTAGTGGCTACCTAATTAAGCGTTAAAAGACCTTACGTGATTTCAAATCCGCTTTAACTTCTGCCTTAGTGAATGGGAACTCAAACATTTCACCGGCTGAAAACAGCGCTAATTGGTCGTTATACCAAGGCGAGGTTTGTTCTGTTGCTTGTGAAAAGGCCAACAGGCCCATCGCAACAGGACCGGTTGGCGTCAATTCGACGATATGGCTGTAGCTTGAGCCCGTCAGCTCAGAGGGTGTAAAGCCATTGGTTAAGCTGGGCAGCCAGGTGTCATAATTTCTGACATAAATGCTATTGATTGCATCATAAATGCCTAGCTCGCTAAAGCCGCCGGGTAGGCCAATCTTATTGCCATTAGGGTCAGTGACAAATTGCACATCACCCCAGGGGGCATCAGGTGCTATACCTGCCGTTTGCAAGGCTTTAGTTATCTTTGCCAAGCTTGCCAACACAACCCCGCGTATAAAGCTATCAGACGTTAAGTCAGAGGTGGGTGTCGTCAGTGGTTTAGTGAATGACGCTGGTGTGGCAAATAACTGCGCTGGGATAAGACGTTTTGCCCGCATGGCGCGCCATAAGCCGACAAAGACATGAGCACCTCGGCTGCTCAGGTTGTGCTTTCTATCCCATTGTTGTAAAGACTTGCAGGTTGACGTGATGTCAACCGTCTCACCGTCTGAAATAGCGGTAGGCGAAGACTTACATACCGCGATAATGTCATCTAGCAATAAATCCGCAGCATAATCACGTTTGTCGTCAAAGAGTTGTTTCAGCGTCTGAGCCGTAAAACCTGGCGCGCCAAAGCTATCGTTGCCAGCAAGGCGCTCTTCAATCATTTTTAGACCTAAGCTTGGGCGCAATTGCAACGGTACATTGGTTAAGCCCAGCGCTGGCGCAAGGGCTGTTAACTGGGAATTTGCGTTCGGCCATTCAAAATTATTATTACTATTGGCGACATAATCTGTGCGTATCACCGAAGGTAATAAGTTTGCTGCCAATGTGCCTGTTGGATAACACGCTGAGCGAGAGCCATCTAAGGTTATCATGCCAATACTGGTGCGTAACGCGGCGGCTGGAGGACTTGAACTCTTACACGTTTGATATAACTCATTAGGGATATTCGGTATCGCTGATATTTCACCAAAAAAAGTGTCGCCATTAACATCGACGGCGGTGGTATACGACCACGGCACGCCTTTTATGGTCTCAAGCGCGGTTTTGACCTGCTGGACAGTTTTGGCTTTAGCGACAGTCAGCCATTGATTGACTAAGCGAGTATTACTCAGGTTGACGTCGTTGACAATAAACGTCCCGGTACCCGCTGCCGTTGGATCAAGTCTACCGGCAAAGATGATAGGGCTGTCTTCTGCCACTTGCATAATGATTTTACGTGGCTCAGTTTCCCCCGCCACTTTAATAGGAATCGTCTTGCTTGTGATTTTACGCACGTTACCATCGACTAAATAACTGGTTGGGTCATTAGCGAGTGGTTTAACCTCCATTAAATTGATTCGTGGCGTGCTGGAGAAAGTGATACCCCAGGCCATAGTCTTATTAAAGCCAGACAAGGGTAATGGAAAGCCGCCTAGCGTAGGTCCCATCACATCGAGTTTGCCTGGAATACGGGCATGGATAATATAAGTACGCTGAATGCCATCCCAAGGAAAATGGGGATTGTACAAATGTAATGGCCCACCTTGTGCCACGCCATCCCTACCGATAGCCATGGCATTACTGCCGACATGGTGTTCATTAATGGCTAATGCTTCAGCGGCGTTTTGTTCAGTTAAACTGACTTTAGCGCTTGGTGTGACTTGCTCATAAATTGATAAGAAAGGGCCAACATACTCAATGCCTGAAATGCCTGCCGTTGCTATCCACATCCGATAAATGTCATCAACCGTTACTTCGCCTGTGAAGTTAACAGGCGCGCAAGCCACTAATGTAGAGTGCTCTTTTAAATACTGATTGACCCCAGCGGCGTAACCTTCCGCTAAATCACGTACCGATTGCGGTTCTTTGCTAAACCCGTCGCGAATCGTATCGCTATTAAAATACGTTTGGAATAACGCGTCCATGAGCTGTGAATTCATCGTGGTCGCTTGAGCTTGCATACGCACTAAAACATTTGCCCCGAGTTGTTCGGCCAGCCGACCATTGACTTGAGCTATCCGGTGCGCTAATACGCAACGATTGTCTTCGGTATAGGCATAGCCCACCCCAAAACCAATGCCTTTATAGGTTTTGGCTGTGACATGAACAATACCGTGTCCGGTACGCTCAACGACCGTACCGACATTTTTGGCGGCTAATGCGTTAGTCGTCAAAAATGTCGCGTAGATGAGGGGTAACAATCGTTTCATTGCAATAAACTCCTTGGGAGTAGGCTAGGGGGAATACATTACCGGCTTGATAACTGCTGTTTCTCGTTAAGCTTGAAGCCAGCAGTCATTGAGTGGATTCAAATCCTGTGTCTAAAGCAAAAAAAATGCCAAATATTCAGGTTGTTTACTGCAAACGACCAAGTTTTTGGTTTTTAGGTAGAGTGCGTTGCGCGCACCTTTATCATTGATTTTTAATGACGTTGTAAAGGTGCGCACAGCGCACTTTACGGCAACACAAGATACCGAAAACTCGATCGGTCAAGGTATAGAACGCGTTAACGTGGGCAGGGAGAATATTGCACAGGAGAATTTACCATTATAGACATAACAGGTAGGACGGTTTGGCCTTATAGTTACTAGGCAACTGCTTATATGATGCGACACATGAGTGAAAAGCAAGCAATAACGCTGTAAAAATTAATCAAACTGCGTCATTTCACTCACTACAGTCTAAGATTTATAACTTAATTTATTGAAATTAA
>CAWUNX010000285.1:0-5231 GCA_963923905.1 uncultured Methylocucumis sp. | reverse complement strand
TACACAAGGAGTATCGTCGGCAGCGTCAGATGTGTATAAGAGACAGGGCTAAACATTGCCCAGTCAATGTTATTGGCATCGCGGCCGACGTTAACACAGTGAGTTTTAAACCAGAAAGCTTTGACCGGGTATTATTTTCTGCCGCCCTACAGCATTTCAGCCCAACGGAAACCATTGCGTTATTAAACCGGCTACGCCATTGGCTAAAACCCAATGGCGTATTATTGATTACCGATATTCCTGACCAGCAACGTATGTGGAATTTTTTTAATAGCGATGAAAGAGAAGTCAATTATTTTGCTAACGAATTAGCGGGTACACCTATTATTGGCAGTTGGTACGATAAACAATGGCTAGTTAAACTCGCTAAGTTCTCAGACTTTAGCGACGCAGAGGTCGTTAATCAACCGGATGATTTTCCTTATGCACATTACCGCTTTGACTTGCTATGCCGGGTTTAATGTGCGCGGTTATCCGGTACATAACCAAAATAATGCATCATTTGGGCGCATATCTGCTCGATAACACGAATTTCGTCAACGCTTAAATCGCGTTGATAACGCCCTACCGACGAGGTATCTATAGGCTTACCATACAAATCACTGCGCGATGGCGTAGTGTCTAAACCGGCATACTCTGACACTCTCTGCCACGGCTGAGTAGGGTCGAATTGCAATTGCAACCCCGTCAATTCAGACAGTTGACTTAAGGTTTTTTCAGGCATTAATACCATATCCTCGTAACGAAGCAGATGAACCCGTTCAGGTAATTGCCCGTTATTAAGTAGCTTCATAAGTTGCCGTAAATAATCCATGTAGCGCTGCGCAAATTTTTGAATATCTCTATGTACATCATCAGGGTTTTTACCTTGATCCGCTAAGCGCCGACGCTCAACTTCAATTTCGGAAGCGACATAATCGCGCGGGTCCCTAACCGTCATGAGAAATAACGCTCGCTTAAATAGCGTTAATAATTCTATTAACACTAATGAAAATTCTGGGTTTTTTAAAATTAACACGCCACCTGGAGCAACTCTCGCAGACACCTCGCGCACCAAGCGGTTTAATAACTCTCGATAAAAACGCACATATTGTTTTTCATCATCAAAAAAAGAACCGGAAATCATAGTTGCAAAATTTTTCCGCCCCCAACGATAAGTTTCCACTAAGCGTGTTATGAGTTGCGCTTCAGCCGCTAACGGGTTAGTGCGAGTATCGGAACTTAATATCGCCGCCAATAACGTAGTACCGGTTCGGCGCCCGCCACAAATTATAATTTCCGTAGCGACAACGCCTTTTAATGGATTAAGAACCGTTGCAGAATTTGGATAATGGGCTTCAATCTTATCGTGTACCGCTTGTAAGCAACGCTGAAACACGCGTCCAGGCGGACTTAAATCTTGGCGTTGCAATAACGCCGTTACTGTTCCTACTGTCGCAAAGTGCCTCTTATTAATTTCACCACTGGCTAAGTAATGAAAAATTTTAATATCTTCGGCACTATTTTTATCGTTAGCATCCGGATTAATTGCCCGCATGGGCTGTTCTGGCAAGTTAAGCGGATAATTGTAGTTAATCGATAGCGTTGAACAAGGCATGTCATAGCGAGTAAATACCAACGTATTCGCTATTTGTGATTTAAAAACCGAATCAAACACACGGTCTACATGACCAATCTCAACAACATAGCCCTCAGCCATTTGCTGAAGCAATCTGCGCGGCATTAAAATCACGCCATAATTAAAATAAGCCGGACAAGCACGCTGCTTAGGATTACTATCCATATAGCCCCAAGCGCTATATTGCCAATTTAGTTCAGGCATCGGTAGCTGAGCCGCCGCAAACACACGCCCCCAACACTGCTCACTCGATAATTCTGCCAGTTCACCGTCACGAAACGGTGTCATGTGTGCTAAAAACCCCAACACACACTGCTTGCCATAGGACTCAAGCACAATCTCATCAAAGTCACCAGCAAACAACAAATCGGCATCCACTAAGCCAATCACATCCGCGTCAGTATCGTGCCACAACCGTACATAACCCGTCGCATCATAAGTATCTTTTCGGAACATCTCACGCTCGACCCAGACAAACTCTAGCGAATAATCTTTAGTCCACGGATACTGCTCAGTTAAATCCCAAGGCTCAGCGTCTTCGCCAACCACCACAAGACAATGGGCATTACGCCCTATCTCACCACCAAACGTCCTAAGCGACTCGACAAAATAATGCAACATACGCATGTATTTATCATTGGGACTAATAGGGATTCTAAGCTCTAAGGTTGGTAACATATTGAAATTAACTTTTTTCTAATCAGGTTTAATAACATCAGTAATAGCCGTCATAATTTGCTGGTCGGTCAATAGCGCCATACCGCTATGACTGGGAATGTTCAGAATATGTTGGTATAACGCCGATGCTTGCGCTAAGCCTGGCGCTAATGGCAAATAATATTTACCGAATTGAATAACTTGATGCTGTTGCACAATACGCTCAGCGCTAATCGCCTGAGGAAACAAGACCGGTATATGACCTAAAAATTTGTCATCGGCTATAGGAAACAGTAATTGCCCGCCTAACGTTTGGGCAATTGTTTTAACTCGTTGTGTTTGCTGCCTATATAACGACAGCCAATCATCAATATGCAATAGCCGCTGTAAAATCAGCGCACTATCAAAATCAGATAATTTACTATTCATCGCATACGCCTGAGTATTGCGTGATTCTACGCCAAAATTAATCAACGACTTCGCTAAGGCTTGCTCACTGTTATTGATAATTAAACATCCCCCTTCCCCCATGCCCCAGGGCTTGGTTTGATGAAAACTGATAACTTCATCAGGTGCGTCGCTGTTTTGACGCCCTGGATAGAAAAAACCTAGCGCATTATCGATAATAATCGCCTTGCCATGTAGGCGACAATAATCACTGTATTCGGACAAATCATCGAATAAGCCGAACATATTAGTGACCACTACCCCATCCCACGCATCGATAGGCAATGCTTTTAATGCCTCAAGACTTAACAAGCCTCGTTCATCACAATCAAGCACTAAGCTATTCGCTAAACAACCAATGTGCGTACTAAAAAAGCCATAGCCTGATACCACCCAACGCAATGGTGTAGCCTTAGCTATCGTTTTTAAGTGACACACTATAAATAATGCATCGGTCGCGCTCTTACACATCACAACAGCTTTATCTGCAGGAATATTTAACAGCTCAGCCAGATATGCTTCTAGTGCGCACAAAACGGGGCCAAAATTTGCCCAATGATTACGCCGCTTAGATGCCGTCAAAATTTCTTCTAATAAAACAAAATCAATAGACTTGTTCTCAATAAACGAACACAGGCTGTTAGCGTGATAAGGTGATGACAGCAAACGCTGGACAATTTCAGGTATCACAATCGGTTTCCCAATATTAGCGCTTTGCGGTCTGGCAATTAATTTGCTGTTGGCAGGCCATTCGGTAATGGTCGGGGCTGACTTGAACCAAGGCGGTTGCTTGATTGATTAATGCGGCATCGTCGATGTTAAAGACCTCAGCTAACTGCCTTACAACACTATGACTATTTAACAACAACTTTTCATAAGACACGAGCAGTACGGGGCGCTGAGATTTTTGTAGCTCCACTAATTGCAACAATTTTTTTTGTATATGGGAATACCGCATTAACGTTTCAAAAAAATCCGCCTGATCTACCGAGATAAATCGAGATGTCGTAGCAACCAAATCTCTAAGCACGGCGACTAATACGATATTATCGGGTAGCGCCGAATAAAATGCATGATGATGAACAGGCGAAGACAGCTTGGGGTCTTTCCAAGCATGACGACACTCAGAGCTTTGCCAAGCCTGTAGTTGGGCTATTAACGTTGAATAATCACCCGACAGCAATAAGCGTCTATAGTCTTTGTTTTCCATAAACTCGTCGGCCTGCTCAAAAACAAAGCCTAAACCTTGAAAAACTTGTGCTAACGCAGTAGTTCCACCACGCCCTAACCCGGTAATTAAAACATGCTGGTAAGTTAATGGCTTCGTACCGGTTATAACAGGACTTAACAGTGTTATTCCTTTATTTTCTAAATGCTCCATAAACCATCATCTGTTAAATAAGAAATTTTTGCGCAGTATAGTTGAAATTTTTTTTGCTTACCCCATTATCTTTATCGAGTACAGGAATATACCTGCTATTCATAAGGTTTTAATTATTTTCATCGTGGAGGTTTTTATGGCTGTTGTACGTTACCAACCTTGGAGCTTATTAAACCAATTGCAAAAAGAACTAGAACGCAACTATCAAGGCGCGAGTGGTGATGGCTCTATTGCCACAGCCGAATGGGCACCGGCTGTCGATATTAAAGAAGAAGCCGATAAATTCGTGTTACACGCCGATATTCCTGGCGTCAAACCCGAAGAGATTAACGTCAGCATGGAAGATGGCGTATTAACGATTAAAGGTGAGAAAAAAACGGAAGCAACTACCGAGCAAGAAGGCTATAAACGCGTGGAAAGGTCTTATGGTAGTTTTTACCGCCGGTTTAGCTTACCTGATACAGCGAACCCCGATGCGATTAGCGCGAGGTCAAAGCACGGCGTACTAGAAATCACCATCCCTAAACGTGAAGCGGTACAGCCTAAAAAGATTACCGTTGCCATCGAAGAATAACCGCTCATTGCTAGCGGCGGAATCATCCGCTGCTAGCGACTTAAACAGCGTTGCACAAAACGTGTTAATAACTGGCTAGCCTCTGGCGTTGCCGTCACAGCTGTCAGCAACGCGTCACAATCATAGCCTAACTCAGTTAATGCTAACGACTGCTCGTGTATATAAGCTGTCATAATCGCTTCAGAAAATTCCGGGTGGAACTGCACACCCCAAACATTATTGCGAAAACAGATAATATGATGGGGTTCAAACTCATTACCACCTAACACCTTTGCCCCTAAAGGCAATACCCTTACCGATTGTGCGTGCGTAACATGAGCCTTAATACAAATAGGTAAAGTAGCAAATAAGTCATCTTCAGCGCTTAATTCATTCAACTCAATGGTAACCGTGCCGATTTCCCGTCCTAACGGATGATAATCAACCACACCGCCTAATGCATAAGCCAATAATTGGTGACCGAAACAAATACCTAACACCGGAATATCCTGTTCCATGACGGTCAGCAGCCACTGCGCCGCTCGGGTGTCGCCTTCGGCTGCGGCGCGATGCAC
>CAWUNX010000284.1:0-5277 GCA_963923905.1 uncultured Methylocucumis sp. | reverse complement strand
CGCAACATCGGCTAAGCCTAATTCTAATAACGCAAAGCGTATCCCGGCTAAAGGAAGGTCAAGGTTTTTATGAATATCGTTGGCTAAGGCTTTAAGCGGCGAAACATAGAGGACTTGCGTTTTATCAGGTAAACCCGTCGTTAAACCTTCACGTAGTAATTGGTCCAACGTCGCTAAAAAGGCTGCTAAGGTTTTACCTGAACCTGTAGGCGCGGCAATCAGCGTTGATTGTCCAGATACAATCGCAGGCCAGGCGCTGAGTTGCACATCAGAGGGAGCAGAAAAAGTGTTTAAAAACCAACGCGCTGTTGCGGGATGAAAATAATCTAAATGCATAGCAAAGCTGGCTTGTCTATGCATAGCAAACCAGCGAGAAGCAACATAAGTGGTTAATCGTGATTAGGTTGGTAAAAAATATAATCCGCGCTATAGCTTACTCCTTTTACAAAACCTAAGTGATTGCTATCACAGCCTGTTATGGGTTTTAAGCCACCTACGGTATTAACCCGATTAATATAAGATGTCGTACTCAATAAGCCATGACCTTGTTGTTTAACAACTTTCAGCAATAACCAAGGAATCGAAGCCGCCTTAGGGTCAGCAATTTCTGCAAGTAGTTTGGCTTTAACAAAACCACCTTGAGTATCTCGCCAACTAGGTCCTTGACTATGAGTACCAACAAGTTGTTGCTGACGATACAGTTTTGCTTCGGGTTTAACAAACTCCCACGCATACACGCCAGCCGCTAGCGTACATTGATAAAGTTGCTCACCTTGCGCATGTAAGGACAATGCTGAAGAGTGCGCTAGCGGTGATTTAAGCGCGTCAGGCACGCTTAACGTTTGCGCTTCTGCCAGAACAGCGCTGAAGGTTAATAGAAACATAGCAATGTATTTATGCATACAGACTCACCAAGGCAGGACGCTGCCGTCATATTTAAAAAAACTTCCAGATTGATTCATTGTAAAGCCAGCAATGACTTTACGCATACCTGCCACGCTGACCTCCGGGTTAATCAAGGCATGAGGGCCACCCATATCGGTCAGCACCCAACCAGGATGCAAAATTAAAACACCGATACCTTGGGGTTTTAAATCGATAGACAAACTTTTCATAACGGCATTTAAGGCCGCTTTACTACTACGATACATTAAGCTACCGCCACTGGTGTTATCGGTCATGCTGCCCATTAAACTGGTCACGTTAGCGATGCGCTTTTGCTGCCCGCGTTGTAAATGGCTTAAAAATGCTTCTGCCATTTTCACCGGCGCTAAGGTATTGACGCGTAATGTCTCTTGCCATGTTTGGTAATTCATCTTGCCAAATCGGCTCGCAGAACTATCGCCATAAACACCGGCATTATTGAGTAAAACATCAATCTGAGTATTGCTTAACTGGCTAGCTAACGCATCAATTTGGTCAAAATCAGCCACGTCTAACGGTAAAATAGTAATACCTTTATATTCTTCTGCTAAGGCTGATAACGCTTGCGCTTGTTTAGGCTGCCTGGCGCAAGCCAATACCGCCCAGCCGTCTTCAGCATATTGTTTACAAAATTCCAAGCCTAAACCACGGTTAGCGCCCGTGATTAATACTGTTGCCATAATTACTCCTCTGTTAAATTCTCACGGTGGCCTAGAACACGCTTACTCATCATAAAACACCACCAACCAAAGCGTTTCTTGTTCTGGCGTTGTCCATGCCACCCTATGTTTTTGATGCGCGGCTATTGTTAAATAATCGCCAGGGTTTAATTCAATAATGCCTTGCTCAAATTCAAGATGGGCTTGACCCTTAAGCAGCAAGACCCATTCAGTTTGCTCCTGGTCATACCAAAAATTTTCCGGTGAATGATGACCTTTAGAAATAATACGTTCAATTTTAATCGTTGATGTTTCAGCCAGTGTTTCAAAGACTTCTTGGGGCAATGAAGACGGAATGAGCTGAAATAAATTGCAAATCAGTGAATTAGCCATTGAGTTAATCGTTGAGTTTTTAGCATTATTCAGTTCATAGACTAGGATATAAAATGAAAATCTTGATTTTGTTTCATCTTGACGCTGAATTCAATCTACCGCAAGATATAAGCTTACCTCAGTCGCAACGTAACCGCTTAGGCATTCTTTATGACAGATTCCAAAAACACAACGGAATTAACCGATATTCTCAACACAGAAAGCCAACTCAATGAAATTAAAAATACCCGAGTAGCTACCCGCTTTGTTCGTCAAGATATTTCAGTTTTTATAGCCTCTTCCGGGTTATTGGGCTTTAGCAAAAATCAATTTCAAGTCAGTTTATTAGATATTACCAGTAAAGGCGTGCTAGTCGCGACTGACCAAAAGCTGGCTATTAATAAAAAAATTAAACTCACCTTGGTTTTTAAATCAGGCAAATCGTTTGAAATCGATGCAACCGTAGCGCGTCATACTAATAATGAATACGGTATTAAATTTGACCATTTTAACAATGCCCTTGGTGATTATTTAATCGAAACCCAAGACAAATTAGTCTTTAAATAATCAAAAATACTTTTTGATTTTATACCAGAGCGAGCGCTCGCTAATCGCTAATAATTGTGCCGCCTTAGCTTTATTATCGCCGGTTTTGTTCAACGCCTCTTGAATTAAACGCTTTTCAAGCTGCTCAACTTGTAAGTTTAAGCCTGTATCTAATAAGTTTTGCTGCAGGGCAGGCGCTTGCTTGGTTTGCTTATCTTCTAAAATATCAGCGGGTAAATGTTCTATCTCAACCGTCTTGCCACCGCTTAATACGATGGCACGTTCCATCATATTTTCCAGCTCACGCACATTACCCGGCCACGGATAAGCTATTAAACACTGCTCAGCATCGTGCGCCATGCCTTGATAACTAAAGCCAAATTCGCGTGCATGTTTATCTAAAAAGAACTTGGCTAACGGGATAATGTCTTCACTCCGCTCACGCAACGGCGGTAATAGCACGGTAAACACATTAAGCCGGTAAAATAAATCTTCCCGTAACTTTTGGTCTTGAATCGCTTGTTTAGGGTTTCTATTAGAGGCGGCAATAACGCGTACATCGACGGGTATGGTTTTATTACTGCCTAAGCGTTCTATACAGCGCTCTTGTAACACTCTGAGTAATTTGGCTTGGATATTAAAATCCATTTCGGTAATTTCATCTAAAAATAACGTACCCCCATCGGCTAATTCAAATTTGCCAATCCTATCTTTATGCGCGCCAGTAAACGCACCTTTGTTATAACCAAATAACTCACTTTCTAAAATCTCAGCTGGAATGGCGGCGCAATTAATCGAGACAAATAATGCGTTAGCTCTAGGGGATGCGGCATGGATTGCGCGCGCAACGAGTTCTTTACCGGTACCCGTTTCACCTTGTATCAGTACGCTGGTTTTAGTAGCTGCCACTTGTTCAATTTGCGTGTAGATTTGTTTCATCACCGCGCTATCGCCGACAAAGCCGCGCCAACCCTGCTCAACTTCTTGACGTAAATAACGGTTTTCCCGTTGCACTTTGCCAAAACGCAAGGCTCGTTGCACCGTAGCGGTTACCGACTCTAGCTCAAACGGCCTAAGAATATAATCACTCGCACCGTATTTCATCGCATCAACAGCGGTTTCAACCGTGCCATAGGCAGTAATCACAATCACCGGTAAATCATTACCCTGTTCTCTAAGTTGTTTTAATAAACCTATGCCGTCTAACACGGGCATTCTTAAATCCGTAATGACCAAATCGACTACGGATGTTTGCATCAAAGCTAACGCCTCTTGCCCATCACCTGCTTGCAGCACGTCATAGCCCATTTGCGTTAGCATGATGTCGAGCAAGCGCCGCATTTTAATTTCATCATCAACGACTAATACTGTTTGCTGAGGCATAGTTATCCTTGAGGCTTAATCGGTAACACAACATGAAAACACGCACCGCCATAATCACTATCGGTCACATAAATCTGACCGTGATGCGCGAGTACGCTCTGCTGTACAACGGTTAAGCCTAAGCCAATGCCGTCTTGCCGTTTAGTAAAGAACGGTTCAAATATTTTCGCTTTATGAGTATCGGTAATGCCTACGCCATTATCTTGGACTAACACCTCTAGGGTATCGGTTAAACGCCGCGTACCCAATTCTATATAGCCGCCGGGTTGCACATGTTGAATAGCATTCATAACTAAATTTAGAAAGACTTGAATCATATGGTCACGATCACAAAACAGTTCAGCTTGACCAGCATTAAAGCGTTTAGCGATGCGTATATGTTTGGCGTCGGCTTGGGTTTGTAATAAATCAACGGTATGCTCCAGGATAAAATGTAAATCTTGTAAATTGAGTAAAGGCGGCCTAGGTCGTGCGCATTCTAATAACGTCGTAATCAACTCATTTAAGCGCTGTGTTTCGCTTAAAATATACTCCGCCATTTCCTGACCAATTTTACTTAAGCCTTTTTCTCTAAGCAAAATTTGTGCCGAAGACTTTAAAATACCTAACGGTGTGCGCACTTCATGTGCCATACTCGCTGCCATCTCCCCGATAACCGCTAATTTAGCGACCCTGACCAAATCCTGCTTTGATTGCTCTAAGCTATTAATCATTAAGGAGAATTGTGTGCTTAGTTGCGTAAGCTCTAAGCTAGATTGAATAATAGGCGGGTTGGTTTGTTTGCCTTGCATAAATTCTTTAGTGAATTCAGCTAAGCGTACAATCGGCCTAGCAATACGCGCTGACATCCAAAACGAAGCGAGCACCCCTAAAGCTAGCGTTAACGCTAAAAATACTAAAATCGTTACCCATAACGCCCACACTTGAGCAAACGCCGTGTGGCTCGGTTGAATAATCACCACGCGCCAACCAAAGCCCTTAAACCCACGATAACCAGAAGACTCGGCATAAGCCACTAGCATTTCTTGCTTAACAAGGTCAGCCTGAGTCATAAAAAAACCACTTTTTTCCGTCATTGACGCTAACAATCCGGTCATATTTGAAAACAACGACTGTTCACGTAGCTTCGTCGAAACGGCTATCGCTTCGCCATTGTTATCTAACACTAATGCATAAGATTGGCTGGTATTTTTACTCAATTGCGCATCCAATAATTCGCTAAGTTCATGCCCTTCAATTTCGGCATAAAGCCTGCCTAATTCCCCTTCGCTGAATAAATCAGGTATAACCATAGAAAACAATAGCTTATTACTGTTTTCATCAAGACGCTGCAACGCATAACTATGATGCTTATGGGTCGCGCTTAACCATGGCTTAGGCTCGATAAATGTAC
>CAWUNX010000283.1:0-5290 GCA_963923905.1 uncultured Methylocucumis sp. | reverse complement strand
AAAATGGTGATAGGGACAGAATAACCATCAATTTATTTATGCACCAACGCCGTTTGTAGGCCTAATAGGATATTGTGTTTTCGAAATATTTCTCTCTGGGGACATGTTTTTAATGTCTCCCTTAAATTTGCACTCGACATTTCGCTGTCGGCATTGATAATTAGATCGCCATCGAATGTCATAAAATATCCAAATGAAGCCGTTAAATTCATAATAAGAAGTTCGCCATCGCTATTTGCAGCATGTTCTATTATTTTTTCTATGTTCTCTAATAATCCTTTATAAGTAGTAATCACTGCAAGTTGTTTTGCTTCCTCGACAACTTTACCAACATCCTTAAATATCTTATCAAGTACCTGTGTAACTTCGTTGTGTTTCTCTTCAGTATGCTCTTCATTAGTGTGTTGCAGAATTATCGCAATTAGATAGCCTACGAGAATTCCCCAGAAACCTAGCAATATATCGACTGAAGTCGCGCTCTTAAAAAAACAAATGTAAATCCGTCCTAACGGATCGAGGAATAGTGGTGGCAACAAATTTTTAATCAAATAACCGTATCCAGCTTCAATAATTAATTTTGCTATCAGTACAAAAAAAAAAACATGGATGTCAGGATAAGCAATGCGATAGAAGTATTTGGAGATTTTTCTTTTAATGCTTTTAATATTTGGCTATGGGGGGGTGATTGATTATTTGGCATATACACATAATTTTGAAAAATTGTAATAATGCAAAGTGGGACAATGCATTTTTGTCAACTTACTTTTCTAACCCAAAAATTCTTTTCATCTGCAAAACAAAAACCGTTAACAACGGTTCACCGGACACTTCGCTTGGATTGTCTAGTATTTGCATAGGGGCGTAGGGTTGGTAGATGTGGACTTTTTTATTGAGCACATCCAACAGCCAGCCTAGTGTTGCGCCGTTGTCGATATATTCGGCCATTTTGGCTTGCAATCTAGGTAGCGAATCCGAGGTTGAGCGCAGTTCCACGACAAAATCAGGGCATATTGGCGCGAATTTTTTGCGTTTTTCGGCGGGGATGGCTAACCATCGGTCTAATTTTATCCAAGATAAATCAGGTGAACGCTTGGCGCTGTTGGGCAGGGTAAAACCGGTGGATGAATCGAAACTTTTACCGGTGCCGTCAGCACGCGCCCAAACGCCAAAATCGACGCTTAATTCAAAATTGATTGCGCCGGTCTCGCTGTAGGTTGGTGGCATAATGATAATTTCTCCAAACTGATCCATTTCAATCCGCAGATCGCGATGTCGCTGGCAGAAATCAGCGAAATCATCATCGCTCATCGGTTTAAGCAAATCCCCGAAATCAATCTCTATCGGTTCAGACGAGTCTATCAACAGTGTTGGGCTTTTATTTTTTAGTGCAGTGGCGGGGTGCATAAAAACCTCTTTCAGTAAGAGTGACGTTAAGTCTATGTAACAGCTATCAGTTCGTCAAATATTAAAGCTTGATATTAAGCGAATGCAGCTTTCTATATAAATGCGTTCTTTCTATACCTACCACGGCGGATAATTTAGCTACGCTGCCGCCAGTGCGTTCAAAATGGTATTCTAAATAGGCTTTTTCGAAATGGTCGCGGGCTTCTTTAAGCGGTAGGTTAAAAAAGTCCGGTACGGATGCTGATAAGTTCATATCGCTACCGACAGAGCCTAAGGCCGCTTTGACTTCATCGAGTTCTATGTCTTCACCGACGCCTAAAATCATTAAGCGCTGCACGAGATTTTTTAATTCTCTGACGTTGCCGCGCCAGGGGTAGTTGCGTAAAAAATTTTGCGCGGCCATAGAAAAACGCCGGAACGCTAGTTTGTCTTGGTTGACAAAAAAGTCCACATAAAAACTGAGTAAGCCTGGCACATCTTCGCTGTGATTTCTCAAAGGTGGAATTTCTAGCGAGACTTCGTTGAGTAAAAAGTATAAATCTTGGCGGAAGCGTCCCATTTTAACTTCTTCATCTAACGGTATACGGGTCGAGGCAATGACCCGGGCGTCTACGCGCACGGCTTCACTACCGCCTACGCGAAGAAAAGAGCTTGATTCTAGCGCGCTTAGTAAACGAAGTTGAGTTTCTTTATCCATGCCACCGATTTCGCCTAAAAATAATGTGCCTTTGTGCGCACGCTCTAATAGGCCGGGATACACTTTGCCCGCGCATTCTTTGCCAAAGAATTCTACCGCAGAGTTCTCAGGCGCAATGCTGCCGACAGCAACATCGACAAAAGGCCCTTCTTTATGGGCGCTGTTGTTGTGTAAATAACGTGCATATAGCTCTTTGCCTACCCCGGCTTCGCCGACGAGCAGGACTTTTGCTTCGTGTTGCGCTAGGCGTTTGAGCTGGTCTTTGATGCGGGCTACCGTAGCGCTTTTGCCTATGGGTTCTATATCGGTGACTGTATTAGGGCGGTGAACCGTGTGTTCTATTGGTTGATTGCTTGAGGCTAGCGCACGCTCGACGATGAGTAGCAGTTTAGCCATGGAGAGTGGTTTTTCAAGAAAATCAAACGCGCCTAAACGCGTCGCTTCAACTGCGGTTTCAACTGAGCCATGCCCTGACATCATCACGACAGGGCATAGGTTTGGGTCCTCGGCTATCCATTCTTTTAGTAAGGTGATGCCGTCGGTGTCAGGCATCCATATATCTAGCAAGATTAAATCGGGTTTGATGGATTTTTTCAAATCGCGGGCGGTACTGGCGTTGTCAGCCATTGCCACTTCATAGCCCTCGTCTTCGAGAATTTCGCTGACTAAACGGCGAATATCCGGTTCGTCATCGACCACTAATAGTTGTAGTTTTGTTGAGTTCATGAGTGCTGAGATTGTGCGTGAATTGCGGGTAATTGCAGGATAAAACCTGCGCCGGTTTTACGGTTAACATCAACGCGGATAGCCCCGCCGTGTTCTTCTATGATTTTTTTCACTATGGCGAGGCCTAAGCCAGTGCCTTTGGCTTTAGTGGTGACATAGGGTTCAAAAATTTTTTCAATATGCTCTTCCTTAATGCCAGGGCCGTCGTCGGTCAGCCAAATTTCAATAAATTCAGCGTTATTTTTTTGCATACGGTGTAAGTCGATGCCAATGACACCTTTGGATTCTATGGCTTCTAGCGCATTTTTGATTAAGTTATGCAACACTTGGCGAATACTAACCGGGTCGCCATTAATCGGCAATAAGCCGGGCTCAAAATAGGTTTTAAATTCAACATCTGATTTTAACGCATACAACGCTAAGACTTCTTGCACTAAGGTCGCTAAATCAATCGCTACCGATTGTTTTTTTGACGGTTTTGCGTATTCGGAAAAATCATCGACCATTTCTTTCATGGCTTCGACTTGCTGCACAATCGTTTTGGTCGAGCGCTCTAAAATCGCCGCATCTGTCGGTTCTAGTTTGTCGGCGAGTTTATGTTGTAGCCGTTCAGCGGATAGTTGAATAGGTGTGAGAGGGTTTTTTATTTCATGGGCTAAGCGTCGTGCGACTTCACCCCAGGCAGCATTTTTTTGCGCTTGAATTAAGTCGGTGACATCATCAAACACCACGACAGCACCTACACGCAAGCCGTCTTGTGAATACAGCGGCGTACCCCGGCATAATAGTTCTTGACGACCACTATGGCCTAGAAAAGCAATGCGTTGCTCCCAAATGTCATCGGCTTGTTCGATGAGTGATTGTATAGAAACTAATGGTTCGGCTAATTCTGTGCTGATTGCGGCGAGTTGCAGTAAGGTGTGACCGATGAATTGGTTGACTTGTATGCGAAAAATCCGGTAAGCGGCTTGATTAGCGGTGCGTATTTTGAAATTAACATCAAAACTAATAACACCTGCGGTTAGGTTAGACAGTATGGTTTCAAGGTATGCGCGTTGGTTTTCTATTTCAAGGCCGGCGAGTCTGGATTCTGTGCGTGCTTTGGCAATGCGTTGGGTCATGTCATTAAACGACTCGACTAAAAATCCTAAATCGTCTTGCGCGATAACTGGCAGTTGTTGGCCATAATGACCCGAAGCAACGGCTTGTGTGCCTTTTACCAAGGTTTTTACCGGTGCGATGATATGACGTATGCTGATGAAGGCTACCCAAATCGCGGCAAGTAAACTCATTAGTAGCACTAAGCATAATGCTAGCGTGAAACTAAGTTTTAATGAATGCCTTAAGAAATTCATTTCTTGATAGCGGACAAAGGCGAATTCTACTGAGTCGGCTAAATCGGCAATACGCACCGGCACGGGATAGAGCGCTTGTAAATATTGGGGCTTAGAGGTTTTTATGACCGTAATGACGCGTATCATGAGTTCATTTTCATGCACAGGCGCTAGAGCGACATAGTCTTTGTTTTGGCGCAATTGCAACCAACTGTTTTCATCCGGTAAGCTCGGTAATATATCGCTAGGATTGGTACTGCTAGACGCTAAGATTTTGCCTGGGTCTGAAAACACAGCTATTTCATTAGCATCGGATAGAACGCGCAGGTTTTCAATTTCTAAGCTGAGTAATTCTGGGGCAGTCGTTTCTAACTGCGCTGCTAATTGTTGCGTTTGTTTTAAATGCCAACGCATACGCTGGTCTAAAGAGGCTTGGCTTAATTCCAACGCATCTTTCATGGCGCGGTCTATTTCAACGTTAAACCAACTGTCTATGCTTTGATGCAGAAATTGCATAGAAAAGTAAAACACAATGGAGGCCGGTGCTAACGCGAGCACGACAAACAACGACATCATGCGAATGGTGAGTTTTGAGCCAGCTTCGCGTTTTTTTAATTGACGGGTTAACGCTACGATATTGGCGCCGACTAAGCCGAGTAAAATAACTGAGCCTAATGCATTGATGAGCAATAACCAGGAATAAATTTCACCTAATTCCGAGGATTCTTGTGTCGCGGAACTCATCAGTTGCAGCGACAATAGAATAAAGCCGAATAAAACGATAACGTATGCGTTAACAGGAAAGGTTATTTTACTAGCGGCCATGTGAACCACTCACTAGACAGCGACCATGATGGACTTAAATAGGCGACAGGCCTTAACGGTAACGGCAAGGCTTCACGTTCAAATTCGACTTTCAATTTGACTAAAATATCTGAAGCATTGGCAACATCGGTTTTGATGATGGGAAGGTTATCGAGTTTAGCCATGCTCGCTAAGGCTGTCGTCAAGCTTGAATAATTTTGTTGTCCTAAGCTGTTTTCATTTTTAACCCGGTACATGTTTAATAATGCATGGTATTGCAACTGTCTCTTATACACATCTCCGAGCCCACGAGACCAGAGAGGAT
>CAWUNX010000282.1:0-5309 GCA_963923905.1 uncultured Methylocucumis sp. | reverse complement strand
CACCCTTCTTAAATTTTAAGACTGGGGGTTTTAAATTTCGGAAATAGCCTAAACACCAATCAGTTGGCAAAGAATTTTAGCCCTTGTTTTTCAAAGAGAGGGATTGCATAACTACACTTTGATCATGCTCGCATGTAAAAAAACAACTATGTTGAACATTTTTACGCGAGTGTGGTCATACTCGGCGTTTTGGCTTTTGGCTTTTGGCTTAAAAATAGTTTTGTCTTGGCATGGTTATTGTTGAGATAATAAACTAAAGCACCATTATTTTTAGACTTCACCGGTTGGCTTGTATAAACGTAACTATTCAGACCACCTGTCATTATCGTTCCTACGCTGGAGCGTGAGAAACGATGGGGGTCGTTAATTGCGTCTAAAATTCTAAACATAGCTTTAACCTTCGATGATTATTTCTTTTGTTACTCAATTTCCTGCATGTTAGAAAAACAGTCTGCTACACAATCCGATTTTAACCATCTTAACGAATTTATTAATCATCAGATTATCGGTCAAGCCGTGTTGGTCGAGCGCATGTTAATCGCGTTGCTGGCGGATGGTCATATTTTGGTCGAAGGTGCACCAGGCTTGGCTAAAACCCGGGCGATTAATGTGTTGAGCAAAGGGCTAGCGGCCGACTTTCACCGCATTCAATTTACGCCGGATTTATTACCTGCCGATTTAACTGGAACGGAGATTTATAGGCCGCAACAAGGCAGTTTTGAATTTCAACAAGGGCCGTTGTTTCATAATTTAATCTTAGCCGATGAAATCAATCGTTCACCGGCTAAAGTGCAAGCGGCGTTGTTAGAGTCTATGGCTGAGCGTCAGATTACCGTAGGGCAGGCGACGTATAAGTTGCCGCCGTTGTTTATGGTGATGGCGACGCAAAATCCTATCGAGCAAGAAGGCACGTATCCGTTGCCGGAAGCGCAGTTAGACCGATTTTTATTGCATACGAAAGTCGGTTATCCCAGCGCCGAACATGAGAAAACCATTTTACGCTTAGTGCGAGACGAGGCAAAACAAGCCAGCGCTCCACCACCGCAAGTGTTTAAGCCGATTAGCCAAGAATCACTGTTCCAGGCACGTTTAGAAGTCTTAGATGTGTATATGGCGGATAGTTTGGAAGATTATTTATTGCAAATTATTTTGGCTACGCGAAATCCTGGCGCGTATGGACAAGACTTAGCCGGTTGGTTGCAATACGGCGCTAGCCCTAGAGCCAGTATTGCCTTAGATCGTTGCGCGCGCGCTAAAGCGTGGTTGGCCGGTAGAACGTATGTCGCGCCGGATGATATTCAAGATTTAGCTTTCGATGTCTTACGCCACCGCTTGATTTTGTCTTACGAGGCTGAAGCTCAAGGGGTGAGCACCGACGATGTGATTAAGGCGTTAATTAATCGCATCGCCGTTCCTTAATCGGCAGACGTCGCATGATTAGCGTTAATCCACGCGTTACGGTGTGTTTGCAAACTTTAATCGACTTAGCACCAGCTGGCGCATCGTTGCGTTTGTTTAGACGCCATCTTCTTGCAAGCCAAACAGGGAATTATGTGTCGAAGTTTAAAGGCCGAGGCATGGAATTCGATGAAACGCGTTTATATCAAGCTGGGGATGATATTCGTACCATAGACTGGCGGGTGACTGCGCGCACTGGCAAGCCGCATACTAAGGTATTTCGCGAAGAACGCGAACGGCCTGTTTTTATTTCTGTCGATCAACGCGCTGCTATGCATTTTGCCACACGCGGCGTGTTTAAATCAGTACAAGCGGCAAAGTTAGCGGGCTTATTAGCTTGGGCGGCCGAGCATCATGGCGATAGAATTGGCGGGCAGATTTTTACCGAGGCAATGTGCGTGGAATTGAAACCGCATAATGGCAAACATGCGGTATTAAGACTGTTAAACGCGTTAGCAACACCTAAAGCGAATGGCTTAGCATTGTCGTATGAACAAATATTAGCTCGCTTAAATCAACATGCACGCCCGGGTAGCTTAGTGTATTTGATTAGTGATTTTCGCGGCGTTAACGAGAGCGCTGAAGCGTATTTAGCCAAATTAGCCAGGCATTGCGAGCTGGTGTTGATTTTTGTTTATGATGCGTTAGAAGCTCAGCTACCCGATAAAGGCCAATACCGTTTTGTTGATGAGGCGCGCGAAGTGTTTGTTGATTCAGCAAATAATCAAGGGCTTAGCGCCTACCATCAACGTTTTCAAGCACGGCAAGAGCATCTGCAAACATTGGCGCGTTTGCATAATATGCGCTTTATTCTCTGTGATACCCATGCCGACCCTATTCGCTGTTTAACAGCGGCTTAAGCTTTACCATGCCTACGTCAACTTTACCGTTACGAGATATTCATTTACCCGATGCGATTAGCGCGTGGCCACCAGCTTTGGGTTGGTGGTTAGTCGCAGTGCTGATACCTGTAGGTATCGTTTTAGCTGTTTTATTGGTTAAACGCGTGACACGCAAAACGCCGGTGCGCGTGGCGTTAACGCTGCTCAAGCAAATCAAGCACAATCCTGAGTTAAGCCCGCAGCAGAAAATTAGCGAGTTATCGATATTATTAAGACGTGTGGCGATTAGCGTTTCGCCTGTGCAGGAGTCGGCGAGTTTAACAGGGGAGGCGTGGCTGCACTATTTAGATAGTTTTTTGCCTAGTCCATTGTTTAGCCAGGGTTTAGGCCGATGTTTGGCCGATAAACCTTATCAACCGGCCAGCGCTGAGTTGATGAGCGAGCAACAACTCGCTGAGTTGCTAACGTTGGTAGAAACCTGGCTAAAAGCCTGCGCTAAAACCCGTAAACGGAGGGTTAATCGTGTTTGAGTTTGCGTGGCCTTGGCTGGTGTTGGTATTGCCGTTGCCGATGTTAGTTAGACACTTATTGCCTGCGTATCAAACACAACAGCAATCAGCGTTAAAAGTACCGTTTATCGATGATATTGCGACAGCAGAAACGACACGACAACTTGTTTCGCGTAGTCGATTATGGCTGCTTGCTGTGTTAGCGTGGTTATTGCTGGTGTTAGCCGCTATGCGACCACAATGGCTAGGTGAGCCGGTAGAACAAGCGATGAGCGGGCGCGATATTATGCTCGCAGTGGATTTATCGGGTAGTATGCAAGAGCGCGACTTTATGCTGAATAAGCAACCCGTTGACCGGTTGACGGCAGCGAAAGCGGTCGCGAGTGAATTTATCGATAGACGGGTAGGCGATAGACTGGGATTAATTTTATTCGGTACGCAAGCCTATTTACAAACTCCGTTGACGTTTGACCGCAAAACGGTCGTGACGTTGTTGAATGAAGCCGCGTTAGGTTTAGCGGGGGAGAATACCGCGATTGGCGATGCGATAGGGTTAGCGGTTAAGCGTTTAGGTGAGCAAAACGCGAATAGTCGTGTGTTAATTTTAATGACCGATGGTGCAAATACAGCGGGAGAAATTGCGCCGTTGAAAGCGGTCGAACTCGCTGCTAATACAAAGCTGAAAATTTATACCATAGGCATTGGCGCTGATGAAATGATTGTACGCAGTTTTTTTGGTAGCCGTAAAGTGAATCCTTCTGCTGATTTAGACGAAGACAGTTTAATTAAAATCGCCGAATCTACGGGAGGTCATTATTATCGGGCGCGTAATGCTCAAGAGTTAGAGAATATTTATTTACGCTTAGATGAGTTAGAACCAGTGACTAGTGATAAGCAATATTTTCGCCCGCATAGTGAATTATTTTACTGGCCGCTAGCGATGGCGCTGGTGTTATTAGGTGGTATTTGCGTGTTGCGTTTACGAGCATAATCATGGCTGATTTTCATTTTATTCGTCCTTTTGCCTTATTCGCGCTGTTACCTGCGTTGCTACTGGCATACGGTTTAATCAAGCGAAAGCTAAGTCATAGCGCGTGGAGTGCTGTCTGTGATGCTGAATTATTGCCATTTTTGCTTATTGATAAAGCGGCTAAACACAACCGCATTCATCTAAGCTTAGGTGTGTTGGCGAGTGTCTTAGCGATTATCGCGTTGGCAGGCCCTACTTGGGAGCGCATACCGGTACCGGTGTTTCGTAATACCTCAGCGTTAGTGATTGCATTAAACTTATCGCAGTCTATGGATGCGCAAGATATTAAGCCGAGTCGGTTAATCCGTGCGCGCTATAAAATCGCTGATTTATTACAACAGCGTAAAGATGGGCAAACGGCGTTACTGGTTTATGCCGGTGAGGCGTTTACTGTTACGCCGTTAACTGACGATACGGCAACAATTGCCAGTCAATTAGAGGTATTAACTACGGATTTAATGCCTAGCCCTGGTCGCAATACTCGCTTAGCGTTTACTAAGGCGATTAGCTTATTCAAGCAAGCCGGTTTGCAAAAAGGTCAGTTGGTATTGATTACCGATGGTGTCGATGAAGACCCTAATGAGCTAGTGGTCTTAGCCCAGCATGAAAATATTACCGTTTCTGTGTTAGGTATTGGTACGTCAGAAGGGGCACCCGTTGCGTTGCCAGGCGGTGGTTTTTTAAAAGATGAGCAGGGTGCAATTGTGTTACCTAAACTCGATGAAGCTAAATTAAGCCAGCTTGCGTTATTAGGGCATGGTATTTATCGAACCATGGGCGCGGATGATAGCGATATACAAGCGTTGCAAGCGCTATTAGAAACGCCTATGACGGCAGACAATCGCGCTACCGACGCGTCTGATTTTAAATTAGACCAATGGCAAGATATTGGGCCTTGGTTGTTATTGCTTGTATTACCGTTAGCGGCTTTGCTGTTTAGAAAAGGCTTGTTAATCTGCGTGGTGTTTGTGTTATGCCCACATCCTAAGACCGCGTATGCTTGGGAATGGAAGGACTTATGGCAAACCCAAGAGCAACAAGCCCAGCAAGCGTATACTGAGCAGAATTACGCACAAGCGGCTAAGCAATTTACTCGGCCTGATTGGAAAGCGGCGGCTAAGTATAAAGCCGGTGAGGGCTATTCTGAACAAGACTATCAAGACGCGTTAAAACAGCTAACGACCAGTGATGGTTTTTACAATTTAGGCAATGCGTTAGCAGGCTCAGGTGAGTTGGAAAAAGCCATAGATGCCTATCAGCGCGCGTTGAAATTAAATCCCGATAATGCTGATGCCAAATATAATAAAGAGCTGGTTGAAAAAGCTTTAGAAAAACAACAGCAGCAACAAGAACAGCAAAAACAGCAACAAGAACAACAGCAGCAAAATCAAAAGCAGCAACAAGAGCAACAGCAAGAGTCATCAGAGCCTGTCTCTTATACACATCTCCGAGCCCACGAGACCAGAGAGG
>CAWUNX010000281.1:0-5316 GCA_963923905.1 uncultured Methylocucumis sp. | reverse complement strand
ATCCTCTCTGGTCTCGTGGGCTCGGAGATGTGTATAAGAGACAGATTCTTTACCTAGCACCGAAGAATTAGCTGACGCGGCCAGAGCGTTGCCGGGCAGAACGGTTCCGACTACACCTTCGGTAGTCACGTTACCGGAACAAGCGGCAGGCGTGCGTCCTGCTCGTGCGCTGCCGTACGAATTGCATGTACGCAGCCAGGTAATTGCCCGTGATAAGAGCATAAAATTGACGTTCGCAAACACCGGTAGTGCTGCTGCCGTATTCCATGTTTACGATAGATTAAACTTGGATGCGATTCCACACCGTTACACGGTCGAAGCAGGTAAGTCGCTAGCAGGGACTTGGGAAACCTCAAAAGTAGGCACTTATGATTTATGGGTATTAGGACCCAATGGTTTTCATCGCCATTTCACCGGTAACATCAATCGCGTCATCGGCGACAACAAAACCAATCCGGACGTTATCGTATCTTACGATAAAATCGCTGGTGAGCTTAACGTAAGGTTGATTAACAAAGGCACTGCCGCTTGTGTATTTAAGCTAACAGCTAATAAATACTTCGACAAGAAATTTGCTAAGCATACAGTTGAAGCCGGCAGTGAAGTTACACTGAACCTGCCTATCAGAAAAAGCGCGCATTGGTATGATTTCTCTGTTAGAGTCAAAGGCCAAACGCTTTACAGCCGCCGTTTCGCAGGTCACATGGAAACAGGTAAAGGGTCGTTCACCGATCCGGCTATGCAAGGTCAAGCCATTGCTGATCAATATGCTGTAAAAGGGTAAGCGTAAAATATGCGTAATCAACATGCCGGTAACGGCATGTTGATTCTCTTCTCACCCTCTCAACGAGGTTCAACTCAATATTAAAGTCAGGCTATTTCCATCAACGTCAATACCAAGAAATGAGCGATAATACATAAATCAGATACCAGCTGTCCCAAACAGCCAATGACAGGGTGCCAAACTGAGCAATGTGGCAACCATGCTCGCATGGGCAAAATCCATGACCTGGAAAGGCTTTGATTCTGTTGTGACATTAAAGAGATTGAGACCCGTTTGCTACGCAATTCCTCATTCACCCTTCTTAAATTTTAAGACTGGGGGTTAAATTTCGGAAATAGCCTAAGGTTAACAGTTCGCTAACGAGCATATACTCACAACACAATAGCAATCAGCCAAAACACAAAAACAAATATCACAAAAATGACAAGCCAGCCTTGTTTGTCTATACCCGCTTTAACTGACTGCCATTCTTTGTTGAACGCCGCTTTTTTATTATCCGCATTGATAATGCGTTGATAACGCCCGCGTAAGCTGTGTTTTTCTTCATCCGAGACAATTTCTTCAATCGCTTCAATAATTTTTGAATAAAAACTGCCGCATTCAGGGCAGCGTATATCATTATTTGGGTTATCGTAACCGCAGGAAGGACATTTTTTCATAGCATTAGCCTTGTGCTTAGTTTTTGAGTACTTAATCATAAAGCTGGATGAAGTTAAAGCAAGTAGCCGCTTATAAACAAATAATGAAATCCTTGTTAGACAAAATGCCTGCAATTAACCCTTCACAAATCAATAAATTCGCGTAGAATAGGTGGATTAAAACCGCTTTAATTTTTGAGGAAAATTCATGGTATCCATCCGTCTTTCAAGAGGCGGCGCAAAGAATCGCCCCTTTTATCATGTTGTAGTCACTGATAGCCGTAACGCTCGCGATGGCCGTTACATCGAACGCGTAGGTTTTTTTAACCCACTTGCGCGCGGTAAAGAAGAACGTTTACGTTTAGACAATGAGCGTATCGATTATTGGCGTTCTAATGGCGCTCAGCCTTCTGACCGCGTAGCAAAATTGATTAAAGACGCGTTAAAAGCTGCCTAGGCCTGCTTGAGCAAAGTAATCAAATTAGGACACATTTCAGGTGTTTTCGGTATTAAAGGCTGGGTAAAAGTTTATTCTTATACCGAGGTTAAAGAAAACATCTTAAATTATTCGCCGTGGTTATTACAAAAAGGTCATGATAGTAAGGCCTTTGAATTAATCGATGGCGCAGTGCAGGGTAAAGCTATTGTTGCTAAATTGCGCGACGTTAATGATAGAGATCAAGCGTTCGCGTTAATAGGGTTTGATATTTTTATCACGTCCGAGCAATTACCTAAGGCAGCTACTGGCGAATATTATTGGTCTGAGTTAGTCGGGCTAAAGGTACAAACCGTCACGGGCGTAGCGTTAGGCGTAGTCGATTTTATTATGCAAACCGGCGCTAATGATGTGTTAATAGTGCAAGGCGATAAAGAGCGAGCGATTCCTTTTTTGCAACCGCAAGTCATCGTCACTGTTGATGTCGCAGGCGGTTTTATCGTCGTTGATTGGGACCCTGATTTTTAGCTATGCGCTTTGATGTGGTCACGTTATTCCCTGAGATGGTGTTAGGGGCTGCCCATTATGGCGTAACCGGTAAGGCTATAGAAAAAAATATCGTCAGTTTGGTCACTTGGAATCCAAGGGATTATGCGACCGATAAGCATAAAACCGTAGACGATAAGTCTTATGGCGGCGGGCCTGGCATGGTGATGAAATGTATGCCATTGCATCAAGCTGTTAGCGACGCTAAACAGTATCCTGCACAAACGCGGCGTGTAGTTTTTTTAAGCCCACAAGGACAACCGATTAAGCAAGCGTTACTGGCTGATGCGAGTCGTTATTCGCAGCTAATTCTTATCGCAGGGCGTTATGAAGGCGTTGATCAGCGCTTTATTGACTTAGATTGCGATGAGGAATGGTCGGTAGGTGATTATGTGTTAAGTGGCGGCGAATTAGCAGCATTAATGGTAATTGACGCAATTACGCGGTTATTGCCAGGTGTTTTAGGCGACGCAGACTCGGCAGAGCAAGACTCTCATGCGCACGGTTTATTGGATTTTCCGCATTACACAAGACCTGAGTGCTTTAATGACTTAATGGTACCACCGGTGTTGTTAAGCGGTAATCATGCCGACATTGAGCGCTGGCGCAGCAAACAGGCTTTAGGTAATACCTGGTTAAAACGTCCTGATTTATTAGCAACACGCGCATTAACACAAGAAGAACAGCATTTGCTAAACGAATTTATATTGGAATCAAATAACTTAAGAGGTAAGCAATGAGCAACATTATTGAGCAAATTGAAGCGCAACAGCTTAAGGAAATCCCTGAATTTAACTCAGGTGATACTGTTGTTGTTAACGTAAAAGTAAAAGAAGGCGATAGAGAAAGAATCCAGGCTTTTGAAGGCGTTGTTATCGCAAAACGTAATCGTGGGTTAAATTCTGCGTTTACTGTTAGAAAAATTTCTCATGGTACTGGCGTAGAGCGTGTTTTCCAAACACATAGCCCTATGATTAGCGAAATTATTGTTAAACGCCGTGGCGATGTACGCCGTGCTAAATTGTATTATTTGCGCGACTTAACCGGTAAAGCCGCACGTATTAAAGAAAAGCTGTAAGCGCTTTGGGTTAAGCTCCCAAACTCGGTTTGGGAGCGCTGACGCCTAGTTAGCAAAGAACTTACTGACGCTTAACACCGTGTTATAAATCCCAAAACCCAGTGGAATAAGCACCATTCCCCACGCCAATACCAGCTTTATTAAATGACCCGATTTCAGGGTTGTCGTCTCTGTAAAAACAGGCTTAAAGCTAGTCGCAGATGCCTCTTGTTCTGCATCATCCTCATCCATAAACCATTTTTCATCAACCGGCTTAATCAGCAAGTTCAACACAAAGCCTATCACCAACATTCCTGCTAACACTAACATGGTTTGGTTATAGACTTGCTCGCGTGGTAAACCTAAGTCCAGTTGATATTCGCGCATATAATTGACGATAACAGGCCCTAAAATACCTGCCGTTGCCCAGGCGGTCAACAAGCGACCATGAATCGCACCGACCATTTGTGTGCCAAATAAGTCAGCTAAATAGGCTGGCACAGTCGCAAAACCACCGCCATACATGCTTAAAATAATACATAACGCGCCAACAAACAGCAGTTTATTACTCGCTAATGCACTGCCTGGCACGCTGATAAACAATAAACAACCCAAGACAAAAAACAGCGCAAAAGTCAGCTTTCTGCCCAGCTTATCCGAAAAGCTCGCCCAAAGAAAACGCCCGCCAATATTAAATAAACTAAGTAAGGCTGTAAAACCAGCGGCAATAATCGCAATCGCGGCGAGCTCAGTTTTATCTAATTGAACATAGGTTTTGTTTAAGCCGATTAATTGACCGCCAAACACTTCCTGCAACATAGGCGATGACATGCCTAGTACACCTATGCCGGCACTGACGTTCATACATAGCACCCCCCAAAGCAACCAAAATTGTTTGATTTTAAAAACATCTTTGACATGCACATTACGATGCGTGACCATGCGTTTGCTTTGATGCGCTTCTGGCTTAACCCAGTTTTTAGGCTGCCAGCCTTCTGGTGGAACGCGATAGCTTAGCGCGCCTGTCAGCATAAACACAAAATAAATCAGCGCCATAACAATAAATGTGGGTACAACCCCAACATTATCCGCGCTAGCAAATTGTTTCATCAATAAGGTCGCTAATGGCGAGCCAATCATGGCGCCGCCACCAAATCCCATAATCGCCATGCCTGTTGCCATGCCGCGCCTATCAGGAAACCATTTAATTAACGTTGATACCGGCGAGATATAACCTAGACCTAAGCCAATACCGCCAATCACGCCTGAACCTAACAACATCAACCAAAACTGATGCAGATAAACGCCTAGCGCTGAGATTAACATGCCACCACACCAGCATAAGGTACTGACAACCCCTGCTTTTCTAGGCCCCGCCTCTTCTAACCAACCGCCCCATAATGCGGCTGACGAGCCTAAGAATACGAAAAATAACGTGTATACCCAACCTAACGTGGCAATTTTCCAATCGCAGTGCGTGATAACCAATTCCTGAACAAAACTAGTGTCTGCCGGACACACGATACTTTCTTTAATCCCTAGCGCTTTTGATAGCGGCAGCCAAAAAACTGAAAAGCCATAAGCCATACCTATGCATAAATGAATCATCAAGGCAGCAGGCGGAACCAGCCAACGGTTATAATCAGAGTGGGCGATAGAGTGTTGTTTATCTAATAAACCTAGCATAACGAGTAACGGTTAATGTTGACAATGAGGACAAAAAACGGTGCTACGATTGGATAAGCGAATTTCAACAAGGGCTTCGCTACAACGCACACAGGCCAAGCCTGCTCGACCATAGACTTGCAATTCTGTCTCTTATACACATCTGACGCTGCCGACGATACTCCTTGTG
>CAWUNX010000280.1:0-5329 GCA_963923905.1 uncultured Methylocucumis sp. | reverse complement strand
GTGCTTGCAGGTGCCGACGTGGTATTTTTCTTTACCGGTGCTGAAGTTTCTTGTTCTTGTGAGAAAATTTTATTTAACCAGCTCATAGTTGTTACCTCGTTTATTGTTATTTTTCCAAAGCCTAGCCTTCTTCTACGGCAAACTTACTCTGTAACAAACAGTTTGGTTTTTGACAAATAATCGTGCCAGGTTTGTTTGTCTTTATCGACAAGCATCCATAAAAAGCCTAATCCGAATACACTCCATGACACGATAGCGGCACTAAATCTAAGCAATGCTTGTAACCAGTTAATCGGCTTATAATCAAAAGTCAATACTTTGATTTTCCAGGCTTTCTGACCTAACGTCTGACCACCATGCGTCCAGAACCATCCATGGAATAGAAAGCTGACGGTTAATAAGTATACGGGATAAAAGAATTGTCGGCTGTTAAAGGCGTGGCCGGCATTAAAAGGTAGAATCAATGCGGTGGCAACAAACCAAAGCGCAACGACTAGAAAAAGATCGTAGATAACAGCCGCCAAGCAGCGTATAAAGCCAGGCCTTGACACAAAATCATGCACTGGTTTGAGTAGTCGATTGCTCGGTTTGTGAGTCACTGACTTTAAATAAAGCCCATTTTTGACCAAAATAAAGACACATCGCCATTAAACCGCCTAACATGGCTAGAGAAAATAAGAACGGTGGCCTGTGAAAGAGTAAAATAAAAAAATCAGCCGCAAAAATACTGGTTAAAAAGGGGTTGTCAATAAAGCCGCTAAGAATCTTTTTGAACATAAACAATCTCGCTATAGACACACGAAAAACGTGCATAAAAAATAATAGTTGGCTGATCTTTTATGGTTAAATGCTATGGTTGTGTGAATGCCACTTGCTAAAAATCAGTATTACGATTCTACTATATTCAAAAGGGGAATGTAAAAGAAAAGAAACTTGCCTCCACGGCTAGCTTTAAACAAACTTTATGATTGATATACTTAAAAAACTTCTTGTAGGCTTAACCACTGCGATGAATTTTGCGAACAAACATTTGCAGTTAATAAATGCTGAAACAACCACTGAAACACTCAGTACTGTTAGAGTCTATGCGCGCTCAGAACATACGATTTCGCGTTCGCAAATTAGCGACAACGCACTTAAGGTTTTATACCGATTACATAAAGAAGGTTATGACGCGTATTTAGTGGGTGGTTGTGTGCGTGATTTATTGTTAGGCCGCGAGCCAAAAGACTTCGATGTAGTAACTAATGCTGAGCCAGAACAAGTGCGTAAGGTGTTCCGAAATTGTCGAATTATCGGTCGGCGATTTCGCTTAGCGCATGTGCATTTTGGCAAAGAAGTCATTGAGGTCGCCACTTTTCGAGGCGCAGCCGAGCAACAAACTGACAAGCAAATGTTAACCAAAGAGGGCCGTTTATTACGCGATAATGTTTACGGCACGATAGAAGAAGACGTATGGCGGCGAGATTTTACTGTTAACGCGTTGTATTACAGTATTAAAGACTTTTCTGTTGTCGATTATGTCAACGGTATGAACGACCATCAATCGGCTACCTTAAGACTAATTGGTGAACCGAATACGCGCTTCCGCGAAGATCCTGTTCGTATGCTCAGAGCCGTGCGTTTTGCGGTAAAATTAGCGTTTAATATTGAACCAACCTGCGCGCAAGCGATATACGGCGCAGCACCTTTGTTAGCCAGCATTCCAGCAGCCCGCTTATACGATGAAGTCTTAAAACTATTTTTATACGGTTATGCGGTACAAACATTTGAAATGTTAAGACATTACGGATTATTTCAAGTGCTATTTCCCGATACCGAAAAAAGCTTAGCTGATGAAGAAAACGGCTTTCCCAGACAACTACTGATTAAAGCCTTAGAAAACTCAGACAATAGAATTGCCGAAGGCAAAACCGTTACGGCGTATTTTTTATTCGCAGCATTACTTTGGGAGCCGGTTAGAATGTTGGCTCATGACGCTATGCAGCAAGGTCAACCTGAATATGTCGCTTACCAAGATGCCGCTAATGAAATCATTAATCGACAAGTTAAGAAAACGGCGTTGCCAAAACACATTACTCTGGCAATGCGCGAAGTGTGGAGTTTACAACCTAAATTTAACACCCGTGTCGGCTCAAAACCAAGCCGCTTGTTAGCTCATCCGCGTTTTCGTGCCGGCTACGATTTTTTATTATTACGCGCGGAAACAGGTGGTGCCGAACCCGAGTTAGCGACCTGGTGGCAAGCTTTTCAGCAAGCTGATGAACACTTACAGCGTAAAATGACCCAACCGTCGCGCAAAAGCTCATCGAGTAAAACGAGCCGTAAAAAAAGCTACCGTAAAAAAGCGACTAAACCGACTGCTCATACTGAAATGTAAGCGCACGAAACCTATCCAAAACTAACCCCATAGCTTGAGGCCTGTTGTGCTTAGCGTTTGGCTAAGCCTCACCCTTCTCTCTTACTATTGATTAACACTAAAGCATCATGAGTCAGTTAAATCCAACAACCGTAACAGCTTATTTAGGTTTAGGCAGCAATTTAGCCTCACCTGTCTCGCAGATTAAATCTGCTAGACATGCGCTTGCGACGTTTAATGGTATTAAAGAATTAGCCTTTTCTAGTCTTTATCATAGCGAACCAATGGGACCTCAAGACCAACCTGATTATGTGAATGCAGTCATGGCTATTGCAACCACGTTATCACCGACGGATTTACTGCACTGCTTGCAACACATAGAACAAGCACAAGGCAGAGTACGCAATGGCCAGCGCTGGGGTGCTAGAACATTAGATTTAGATATTTTAATGTACGGCGATTTTATCATTGACTCACCCAGCTTAACCGTCCCTCACAACGGCATTGTCGAACGCTCTTTTGTTCTCTACCCGCTGTTAGAGATAGCACCTGAATTAACGATACCTGGCAAAGGCAATATCTCTGACTTAATTAACCACTGCCCATTGGCAGGTTTAACACGGCTTAATTCATGAACACTGAAACCACGTTAACCGCTCCTGTTACGATTAACGACTTACACTCGATGAAACAGCGCGGTGAAAAAATTAGCTGTTTAACCGCTTATGACGCTAGTTTTAGCGCCATTATCGATTCATCAGGTATCGACATTATGTTAGTTGGTGACACCCTAGGCATTACTATGCAAGGCCATTTAACAACCGTGCCTGTTACGCTCAACGACATGATATACCATAGTCAATGCGTTAGCCGCGTCAGGCAGCGGGCTTTTATTATTGCTGATTTGCCTTTTATGACATACGCCACCTTGGAAATGGCGGCACTCAATGCCGCAAAACTGATGCAACAAGGCGGTGCGCACATGGTGAAATTAGAAGGCGGCAAACCTGAGATTATTAAGTTCTTAGTAGCACAAGGCATTCCAGTCTGCGCTCATTTAGGTTTACTGCCGCAACATATTCATCAAATAGGTCGTTATCGCGTACAAGGTAAACAAAATCTACAGGCAGAACAGTTAGTTAATGACGCACTCGCTGTGCAACAAGCAGGCGCGCAGTTACTGATTTTAGAATGTATCCCTGCACCGTTAGCCGCTAAAATTACTCAACATTTAACGATTCCAACCATAGGCATAGGCGCTGGTATAAACTGTGATGGTCAAGTCTTAGTGTTACAAGATATGTTGAATATTAGCGCGGGCAAACGCGCCAAATTTTCTAAAAACTTTATGCAAGAGGCAGCGAGTATTCAAGCAGCGATTAGCGCTTACCATGACGCCGTTAAACAAGGCCTGTTCCCAACACTAGAACATAGTTATTAAATGCAAACCATTCACTCTATTGCAAGTCTGCGTGACTGCATTAAAGCCTGGCGTAACGACGGAGCAACGATTGCGTTAGTCCCTACCATGGGTAATTTACATGCCGGTCATTTAGCTTTAGTAAAAACAGCACGCGAGCACGCAGATAAGGTCATCGTCAGTATCTTCGTTAACCCCACGCAGTTTGGTGCCAACGAAGATTATACGACCTACCCTAGAACGGAGCGCGAAGATTTAGCCATGTTAACGACGCTAGCTGTCGATGGCGTCTTTATGCCTACTGTTGATGATATGTATAGCCCTAAGGCTGAAACAATAGTCAGCTTGCCTCGATTAGCCGCTATGCATTGTGGCATTACGCGTCCAGGTCATTTTGATGGCGTCGCCACCATTGTTTGTAAGCTGTTTAATAGCGTGCAACCTGATATTGCGGTTTTTGGCTTAAAAGACTTTCAACAATTTGCCATAATCACAGCACTAGTAAGAGATTTAAACCTACCCGTGCGATTAATAGGCGTCGATACCGTCAGAGAGCCTAACGGCTTAGCATTAAGCTCCAGAAACCAATATTTAAGCACCGAAGAAAAAGCTAAAGCAGCCGCGCTTTATGCGAGTTTACTATCGGCTCGCGACGAAATTTTAGCGGGACGATTGGATTTTGACACAATCGCACAAGAACAGTTAACACACTTACAACACGTTGGCTTTATTCCAGATTATTTCACTGTTTGCGAGCGCGATTCGTTAACTCCTGCAACAACAGCTACTACCGATTTTGTCATCTTAGCTGCGGCCAGATTAGGTAAAGCGCGGTTAATTGATAATATTTGTTTAAACCTAAAATCAGACAGTATTAGCTGAAGCCAACAGAATGAGCGAAGCGATGAGCGTTATTTTTAGATGTGCCATATGGTTTGCATTTTGCGCGTTCTCCTTCAGTGATGCAGGGTATAATATTTTATTGCCCATAGTTGCTATTCCACTTGCGACGATATGGGCTGTGATTTGGTTAGTTCGACTCGTCGCTTATCGTAAACAGCAACAAAACCAATCGAAATTGATAAAAACCAAAAAATTGCTTTTTTGGATGTTGGAACCGATTACATTAATCGCATCAATCGTTTTATCAACTTCCGGCTTGTTTTCTTACATGCGCTTCATAGCCAGTGAGAGTGCGCTTAACAATTATGTTGAGAGTGTTCGCTCAGGCCAAGTCAACCTGAACTTTGAATTTCAGCACCCATCTCAACATATTGGTTTATACACCGTCAGCGTAACAGACTTACTTTCAGATGGAACGGTTAGAGTAATTACCTCTTCCCACTTGGTTTTAGATAAAGCAGGTTTTGCCAACTCCCCAAGCAGTCCTCCACCTAGACAAGGCGAAGATTCTTATAAACATATTTTCGGGCAATGGTGGTTATGGTATCAAAGCTGGTAACACCACTTTCCTAGCATAATACTTGGAAATAGATTCAATACAGTTCGGCGCAACTATTGCTGAACAAAAAAGGGGTATACTGTAGAAT
>CAWUNX010000279.1:0-5344 GCA_963923905.1 uncultured Methylocucumis sp. | reverse complement strand
ATCCTCTCTGGTCTCGTGGGCTCGGAGATGTGTATAAGAGACAGTACTAACATAATGCTATTAGGCAAGTATTTCAAGTCTGATTCTAAGGATAACGTTAGCAACATACTAAAAATAAGTTAGATGAGCAGTGGCTTACTTATTTTGTAAGCAATATCAATGCCAAAATAATAGCAAAAAACCGGTGTTGCTTAGTTATTGCAAGAATTAGATTTGACGTCTTAAAGTTAGCAGGGTGATAAATATGCTAACTTTTATCGTGAAACCTAGTGGCTCTACTGTTAGTATTAAATGGCATGGAATTAAACAGCTCGATAACGGTTTTACTCCTGGCTACTTTCTTTTTTAGAAGATTTACGATTGTCTTGTTCAAGTCGTTCGCGACCAAATCGAGTAATCATTTCCTCCCAAGTTTTGTACTGGGTATATTCTTGAATGCCCGCATTTTTGCGTTGTTGGTAAATATCTTTTGCTATCACTATGATTTCTTCCGGGGTTTTGCCATCAACAGTGGATAAAAATTGTTTATCGTCTTTAATGTCATCGCGAATTGTCCAAAAAGCAACTTCAAACTCGATACGGTTTTCAGGTAATAAGCGATTTTTTAGTATTTTTACCGATTTAAACGCTGTTTTGTTGGTATGTCCGTTGATTTTTTGGCCGTTATTGCAAGCGGTTAAAAACGCCAGGCTGACAACCATCAGCATTATAGATATTTTTTTCATAGGGATAACCTCGATGTTTTCTTGCAGGTCTATGTTATTTATTGTTATTCTCGTCACACAATCCTATTTACCAAACGCAGTAAAAAGGTCTGATATTATACTCTGAGCTACAACAATGCTGGAATTTATCCAATTATTAAAACTGCGTTACCAAGCGTTATTAGCTCAGCAAGTCGATGAGGCTGGGCGTCAGCAGTGCGTTCAACGAATAGATCAGCTTCATCTTACTGAAGCATTTATCCGCAAAGGTGAGTTAACGCAAGTAAAAAATCGACCCGTGTTACAAATCGCCGTTATTGGGCCTACCCAAGTTGGCAAAAGTTCGGTAGTGAATATGCTATTGAACAGTGACGTAGCCGGGGTTAGCCCACTGGCTGGTTATACTGTCCATGCGCAAGGATTTTGCCATCTGGTGAACCGGGTGGATAATCAAGACTTACAACGTTTCTTTGGACGGTTTCAGTGTTTAGAGCGCTCAGCTTTGCCTAAACACCGGTTTGATTGCTATGCCTTAACCGATGTGGAACGGCATTCACCTTATTTACCTGAGTGTGTGTTATGGGATACGCCTGATTTTGATTCCATAGATTCTCAGACCTATCGCGAAGGCGTGTTAAGAACGATAGCTCTAGCTGATGTAGTAATTTTGGTTGTCAGTAAAGAAAAATATGCTGATCAAAGCGTTTGGGACATGATGGCCGTATTAGAAGACTTACACCAGCCTACGTTTATCTGTTTAAATAAAGTCAGTGAAGGTTCCGAGGACATTTTGCTACGTTCTTTACAGGAAAAATGGCGGCAAGTGCGCAGTGATGCCTATCCTGAAACTATTTTACTGAATTATCAAAAACCGGGTGGACTGCCCATTTGGCCTGCTATTAACCGGTCTTTGCTGACGCGCTTAAGCGTTAAAATCAATACGCGTAAGCATGTCCAATATGAGCTAAGTTTAGTACAAAAATATTACCCAGGCTGGCTTGAGCCTGTTAACGAGGAGCTGCAAGCGCTTTCTGAATGGCAGCAACTGATTGATAGCTTGGTGAAACAAGCCTTGCAACGCTATCAGCGGGAGTTTTTAGACCACCCTCAGCATTATGAAACCTTTCAGCAAGCGCTAGCTGAGTTGTTAACACTGCTTGAAATTCCTGGCTTAGCCGGGCTATTAACAGGTGCTAGGAAAGTATTAGTGTGGCCTATTAAGCAATTAATGAAATACGCTAAGAAGCCCGCGCATTTAGCCGATACCAGTCAGGAAGTTGTGTTACTCAATCGGCTGGCTGAGCATCTGCTGATTCAGTTGCAAGATAACATTTTAGACAACGCTGAGCGAACCAAGACTGGCTTTTGGAGCAAGGAATTTAGTAGCTTAGTGCGTAGTATTCGAGTCGATTTATTAACCGAGTTTAGTCTTGCGGCTAGGAATTATCATATCGAATTTCAGCGTGATGTAGAAAAAACAGCGCATCAATTATACGATAAATTACAAGAGCAACCCGTTGTCTTAAACAGCTTAAGAGCGACTCGGGTGACTGCAGATGCCGCAGTGATTGCATTAACGCTGCATACAGGAGGCATAGGAGTACATGATTTAGTCATTGCGCCCGCTATGTTGACGGTGACGTCATTGTTAACGGAAAGCGCGATAGGTGGGTTTATTCATAAACTAGAAATGCAATTAAAACAACAACAGCTTCATCACGTTAAACAAAAGCTTTTTATAGAACACATGGCGAAAAAACTACTGAGCTTGCCGGAGCGAATCCCCGCTACTATGCATTTCAATATTTCTACTGAACAATTAAAAGCGTTTGAGCAACAACTCACCGAGAAACGACATGGCTTACGCATACTCTGAACTGCTGGAAAAGGCTAAGACATGGGCCGAACAGGCGGCTGCTTTGGGCTGGATTAACCAGGAGACGGCTAAGCAACTCATCGAAACTGATTTAAGAACGCCTGAAACTCTGTTTAATAATGGCGCGCGACCGTTAATCGTTGCCTTTTTAGGGGGAAGTGGCGTAGGTAAAAGTAGCTTATTAAATCGCTTAGCGGGTAAACCCATTGCTAGAACCGGCATAGAGCGTCCTACTTCGCGCGAAGTTACGTTGTACCACCACCAAAGCGTTGCGATTCAAAACTTACCCGAACAATTACCTATCACGCAAATCAAAATCGCTCAACACGAAGAAGAGGCCAAGAAAAACATTATCTGGATGGATATGCCAGATTTTGATACGACTGAACAAAGCAATAAGCAGTTAGTGCTGCAATGGTTACCGCATATTGATGTGTTGATTTATGTGGTCAGTCCTGAGCGCTATCGTGATGAAAAAGCCTGGCGTTTATTGTTGGCAGAAGGTGCAAGACATGCTTGGTTATTCGTATTAAATCAGTGGGATAAAGGATTAATTGAGCAGTATGATGATTTTCGCCAGCAATTACATAAAGCGGGTTTTTTTGAACCCATTATTTTTAAAACTGATTGCCTAGACAATAGACCCCTCGATGAGTTTGGTAACTTAGAGGAAACCATTGGTTCACTCGCCACAACACATGTTTTAGAGCAATTAGAATGTCGCAACCAGCAACTGCGTAAACAAGAGCTTAAGCAAAAGCTAAATTCACAATTACAGCAGTTAGGCAGCGAACAAACCTGCCAGCAATTACCACGTTTGTGGCAACATCAATGGCAAGAAGCGTGTGTGCAGTTACAACAAGGCTTCTCTTGGCCTCTACAACAAACAGCAGCCTATTATGCAGAACATGCGGCGGATTTAATCACTCATGCAACGCCTAATGGCTTAACGTTATGGGATGATTGGGCGCAAACTCGCTTTAATGATACGTTGGATGAACTAATTCTTAATATCGACCATCAGGGCATACCCATTCAGCCTTTTAAAACCCGCTTGGCCGTTATACGCGATAAAGCCGCTAAAATTATTCAAAGCCAAACTGAATTGGCGGTGAGACAAGCACTGGCTAATCCGGGTAATGCCTTACAGCGCGCATTTTTAAAGACTATGCGTATTTGTGAAATTATTTTGCCGCTGTCAGCGATGACCTGGGTGGGTAGCCAAGTGTTTATTGGCTATTACCATAGCAATGTGATGAACACACCTTATCTAGGCGTTGATTTTGCCGTGCATAGTAGCTTGCTAATCGCGTTAACATGGATAACGCCTTATTTTATTTTGAAAAAAATGCAGCCGTCACTGAGGAAAAGCGCGCTAAAGGGTTTGCAAAAAGGATTGCATCAAGCGCTTAGCTTGCTAGAAAAAGAAATTGCAGAGCTGATGAATGCGGCGATTATTGAGCATGGCGAGGTTAATAGACAACTACGCGAAGTCATCACGTCTTGCCAAAACGGCGACAACGACGCGCGTTTATGTATAGAGGCTAATACGCCGTTAGCAAGAATGCTTACTAGCTAAGCCATCTTGGAGTACAAAGCTTGCTTTGTACGGTACTTAACCAGTGCAAGGCAAGCCTTGCACTCTGAAAATCAGATGCTTAACTATTAAAGGCTGCCTAGGGCTTAAACTGCAATCTAGCAATAATGGCATCATGGTCTGACATGCGCTGACCATTGGCTAGTGGGCGGGTATCGATAAACCATAAATCTGAACTGATTTGGCAAGGACCGCCTGCCAGGATATGGTCTATGCGTTGGTCAGGGTGTAACTCAGGTGTGGTTGCGACGGCATGACTTAGCGAGAACACGTTAAATAATAATTGCGGCTCGCTACCTAAGATTTTTTGGTAGCGCTCAGTTGTTGCGGTGCTGTTGAAATCGCCTGTTACAATGATAGGAATACCTTTGGCTAAAGTGCTAATACGTTGCTTGAATAAGTCGGCGCTAGGTTCTTTATTCACCGACGCGTTATCGAAATGCGTATTAACAAATAAAAACTGAAAGTGTGAGTTTTTTTCTTTTAATAATGCCCAGTTGGCGTATCTAACCATAGCCAGTCGCTTAAAACCAAAACTCATGGGTAAATCTGGGGTTGGTCCCAACCATAATTGACCACTGGTCAATAGGTTGAATTTATCTTTTCTAAATAATAAAGCGGCGTCACCGTATTGGAATGCGCCACGATGATAGCTAACTAGCGTATAGTCGTTGGGCGATACAATATTATGAATATCTTCGTCGGTATGGGTTTCTTGTAAGCCAATTAAATGTGGTGCATAACTGGCGATGCGTTCGCGTATTTCGGGTGCGCGTTGCGACCAGGGTAACGCACCGCCGGTATCGCCATGAAGAAACGTAGCGGCCATTTCTTCGATGAATTGAGAGCCATACTCGACGTTATACGTCATTACCGAGATAGGTTGGCTCGTACATTCGTCAAAATGGCGTTCCGGTGTGATTTGGAATTCTGATAAGTCAGGTAAGGGATTAGCAAATTCGTTACCTAGATAGGCTAGTACATACTGCACGCCGTTAACACTGATAAACGTGGCAAAAGCAATAATACTAAACAAGACGATTGAAAAGGATTTTAGCCAACGTGACATGAGATAAGCAGGGTAGTTGAACACAAAAATTCATGGAGACTTGCGCTAAACATCATCTGTCTCTTATACACATCTCCGAGCCCACGAGACCAGAGAGG
>CAWUNX010000278.1:0-5418 GCA_963923905.1 uncultured Methylocucumis sp. | reverse complement strand
GATAAAGCGTTTTCGCCAGCAGAACTGCAACAAGCGGCTAATTATTTAAATGCCGTGTACAGCGGTTTTAGCTTAGATAGCGTGCGCGACCGCATGATTAAAGAACTGCAAGATACACAAGCTTATATTAACCAAACCATGCTGGATGCTATTAGGATTGCGCAATTAACGTTCGCGCAAGATCGTCCCAAAGAAGACTATGTGTTAACTGGCGAAACTAATCTCATGGAGTTTTCTGAGCTTGCGGATAGGGAGCGATTAAAAAGCTTGTTTTCGGCGTTTAGCCAAAAGCAAGAAGTCATTCATTTATTAGACCAATGCATGAAGGCTGATGGCGTACAAATCTTTATCGGTGAAGAATCCGGTTATCAAGCCTTTGACTGCTGTAGTTTAGTCACCGCGCCTTATAGTGTTGGCGAGGAAGTGGTCGGTGTGCTGGGTGTGATTGGTCCTACGCGCATGTCGTATGAAAAAATCATTCCTTATGTGGATATTACCGCAAAATTATTAAGCGCAGCCTTGAATCCTAAATCCTCATCCCCATTGTAAAGGCTTCATCAAATAAACTTATTAAGGTTATAGCTAATGAGTACTGAGCAGGAAACAGTAGAAACGCAAACAGAATCGGAAGCCGTTCAAAGCGATACGGCAGTTTCCATTGAGGAACAGCCTCATACCGACGTTGCCGAACATGAATACACAATAGACGAATTAAAACAAGAGCTTGCCCAAACTAAGCAAAAAGCGCAAGAAAATTGGGATAAGGCGTTGCGCGTCCATGCGGAAATGGAAAATTTGAAAAAGCGCATGCAAAAAGACTTAGAGGACACGCATAAATTTGCTATCACGAATTTTGCTAAAGAATTATTAACGGTCATGGATAGCTTGGTGTTAGGTCTGCAAGCCGCAACCGGCGATAGCGAAGACGTCAAAAAATTCCGAGAAGGCAGTGAGTTAACAATAAAGCAATTTGAAGCGGTCTTTAATAAATTTAATATCGTAACCTTAGACCCACTTGGCTCACCATTTAATGCGGAGCAGCATCAAGCCGTGATGATGCAGGCGGTGCAAGGTGTAGAAGCGAATACCGTGGTTAATGTGCTGCAAAAAGGTTATATGCTGAATGGACGCTTACTGCGCCCAGCGATGGTTATCGTCGCGAAAGCAGCAGATTGAAACTGGGCTTGAAATTGTAAAACTCAGCCTTATATCGGTTATAACATTAATAAAATTCAAGTCTGGAGAATTCAATGGCAAAAATAATTGGAATAGATTTAGGAACGACTAACTCTTGTGTCGCTGTACTAGAAAATGGTGTGGCAAGAGTAATAGAAAATAGCGAAGGCGCACGTACCACGCCGTCTATTATTGCCTTCACGAATGATGATGAAGTGTTAGTTGGACAATCGGCAAAACGACAAGCGGTCACTAATCCGAAAAATACCTTATTTGCAATAAAACGCTTAATAGGCCGTCGTTTTAAAGACGATATTGTGCAAAAAGACATACACATGGTGCCTTATAAAATCGTTGAAGCTGAAAATGGCGATGCATGGGTACAAGTCCACGATAAAAAAATGGCGGCACCTGAAATTTCGGCGCGTGTATTGATGAAACTGAAGAAAGATGCCGAAGCGTACTTAGGTGAGGCTGTGACCGAGGCGGTGATTACCGTACCGGCGTATTTCAACGATTCACAACGTCAAGCAACTAAAGATGCTGGCCGTATTGCGGGCTTAGATGTTAAACGTATCATCAATGAGCCAACAGCATCGGCATTAGCGTTCGGTATGGATAAGCCTAAAGGCGATACTAAAATTGCCGTTTATGACTTAGGTGGTGGTACCTTCGATATTTCAATTATCGAAATTGCCGAAATTGATGGTGAACATCAGTTTGAAGTGTTATCGACTAATGGTGACACCTTTTTAGGTGGTGAAGATTTCGATTCTAGGATTATCGAGTACTTAGCGACTGAATTTAAAAAAGATACCGGTGTTGATTTACATAATGACCCGTTGGCGTTACAACGTTTAAAAGAAGCCGCTGAAAAAGCGAAAATCGAGTTATCGTCTAGCCAACAAACCGATATTAACTTGCCGTATATTACTGCAGATGCATCAGGTCCTAAGCACTTAAATGTTAAATTAACACGCGCCAAGTTAGAAGCATTGGTTGAAGAACTTATCAACAAAACTAAAGGGCCATGTGAAATGGCGTTGAAAGATGCTGGCTTGAGCGCAAAAGAGATTGACGATGTGATTTTAGTCGGTGGTCAAACGCGTATGCCTAAAGTGCAAGAAATGGTTAAATCCATTTTTGGCAAAGAGCCACGCAAAGACGTCAACCCTGATGAAGCCGTGGCTTTAGGTGCTGCGATTCAAGCCGGCGTATTAGGCGGTGAAGTTAAAGATGTTTTATTATTAGACGTTATTCCGTTGTCATTAGGTATTGAAACCTTAGGTGGCGTGATGACGAAGTTGATTGAGAAAAATACCACGATTCCAACCAATGCATCGCAAGTATTCTCAACGGCTGAAGATAATCAAACTGCAGTAACGGTTCATGTTTTACAAGGTGAGCGAGAAAAAGCGTCGGCTAATAAGTCCTTAGGTCGTTTCGATTTAAGCGATATACCACCCGCACCGCGCGGGGTACCTCAAGTCGAAGTGTCGTTTGATATTGATGCTAACGGTATCTTAAACGTATCGGCTAAAGATAAAGCGACCGGTAAAAAACAATCCATTGTGATTAAAGCATCGAGTGGTTTATCAGAAGATGAAGTACAACGCATGATTAAAGATGCTGAAGCTCATGCTGATGAAGACCGTAAACTCACTGAGTTAGTCCATGCACGCAATCATGCGGATAGTATGATTCATGCAACGGAAAAATCGTTAAAAGAGCTAGGCGAGCAAGTAGGCGCCGATGAAAAAGCCAATATCGAGAAAGCAGTCAGCGAATTAAAAGAAGCGCTGAAAGGCGATAGCAAAGACGATATTGAAGCTAAAACAAACGCATTAACTGAATTATCGGGTAGTTTAGCCGAACGGGTTTATGCGCAAAAAGGTGCGGCAGAAAGCGCAAGTGCTGCTAGCAGCGAACCTAAAGTTGATGATGATGGCGTCGTCGATGCTGAGTTTGAAGAAGTTAAAGACGACAAAAAATAATAGTTAAGCTTGTTGGTTGTGATTGTAGGGTGTTGTTGTTTCCCACCCTACAGTTACCTAAAAGTTAAGCAGACATCACTATATGAGAATAAGAGGCTTACGCCTCTTTTGCTTTTTTAGCTAGGCCGACACTACAGATACAGTCACTACAGGTTAATGATTACTCATGGCGGAAAAAGAAGATTTTTATAAGGTTTTAGGCGTTGAGAGGAATGCTAGCGATGCTGAAATCAAGAAAAAATATCGCAGCTTGGCGATGAAATATCATCCCGATAGAAACGCCGATAATCCCGATGCAGCCGAAGCGAAATTTAAACAAGTTAAAGAAGCTTACGAAGTTTTATCTGACCCTAAAAAACGCTCAGCTTATGATCAATTTGGTCATGCTGGTATTGACCCTTCTATGGGTGGGCGTCCAGGTGGATTTGGCTCGGAAAGTTTTAGCGATATTTTCGGCGATGTGTTTGGGGATATTTTTGGCGCAAGTAGACAGCGCGGTGGTGCTCAACGTGGTTCCGACTTGCGTTACAACTTGGAATTATCGCTAGAAGAAGCCGTTTCTGGTACCGAAGCGAAAATCAGAGTACCGGTGCTAGTGACTTGCGATGAGTGCGGTGGCTCGGGTGCTAAAAAAGGCTCTACGCCGGTTATCTGCTCGACGTGCCACGGTCATGGTCAAGTGCGTATGCAACAAGGCTTTTTCTCGGTACAACAAACCTGTCCGACTTGTCGTGGTACCGGCAAGCAGATAAAAGACCCGTGTGGCAAATGCTCAGGCCATGGTCGAGTACAAGAGACCAAAACCTTATCAGCCAAAATACCTGGGGGTGTCGATACCGGTGATCGCATTCGTTTAGCCGGCGAAGGTGAAGCAGGTGAGCGTGGTGGTCCGTCGGGCGATTTATACGTCGAAATTCGCGTTAAAGACCATCCCATTTTTACCCGTGATGGCGCCAACTTATACTGCGAAGTACCCATTAGCTTCCCAACCGCTTGTTTAGGCGGCGAGTTAGAAGTGCCTACGCTGGATGGTAAAGTCGTGCTTAAAATTCCACCAGAAACCCAAACAGGCAAATTATTTCGTTTGCGCGGTAAAGGGGTAAAACCCGTCCGAGGTGGCCCAGTCGGTGATTTGTTATGTAAAGTGCAAATCGAAACTCCGGTGCAATTAACCAAAGAGCAGAAGGCATTAATCGAAAAACTAGGTGAATCGCTGTCTGGCGGTGGTAAATTTCATAGTCCGCAAGAGCATTCTTGGATGGATACGGTTAAAGGCTTTATTAACAAACTTACGGAATAGTCATGACGCGCATTGTAATCGCCGGTGCCTCCGGTCGTATGGGATTGAGTTTAATTAAAGCGGCAGCGCTATCTGATAAAGCGGTTTTAATCGGAGCAGTTGCGCGTCCAGGTAGTTTGGCCGTAGGTAAAGACGCTGGCGAGTTGGCCGGTATTAGTGGGATTGGCGTACCGGTGGTCAGTGGCCTGAGTGATGTGGCGGATGATTTTGATGTCTTAATCGATTTTACGCGTCCTGAAGCATCAATGGCGTTTATTGATGAATGCCTATGTTTAAGCAAAAAAATCGTCATAGGCACAACCGGTTATAGCGAAGCGCAAAAAGCACAAATACATAAAGCGACAGAGAGCATTGCATTGGTAATGGCGCCTAATATGAGCGTAGGAGTTAATCTCTCGCTAAAGTTGCTAGAAATGACCGCCAAAGTGATGGGTGAGTATACTGATATTGAAATTATAGAAGCGCATCATAGACATAAAATCGACGCGCCTTCGGGTACTGCATTACGCATGGGTGAGGTGATTGCTAAGAGCTTAGGTCGAGATTTAAGCGAGTGTGCTGTTTATGGTCGTGAGGGTAATACCGGGGCTAGAGATCGAAAAACGATAGGATTTGCTACGATAAGAGCCGGCGATATTGTTGGCGAGCATACCGTGATGTTTGCTGATGAAGGCGAGCGTGTTGAGATAACCCACAAAGCATCAAGCCGTATGACGTTTGCTAATGGTGCGGTAAGAGCCGCTATTTGGTTGAATGATAAACCGGCTGGCTTTTATGATATGCAAGACGTGTTAGGATTGAACGCGTTTTAAGCAACTGACTCCGGCTTTGTTTGGCTTAAAGCCGGAGTGCCTTCAGTGCTACTGGTTGGCGACTTTGATGAGCCAGCCGGCTGCATCATAGCAACCCAATACAGCTGTTACTCGTGCATTAATTCTTACAAATTGA
>CAWUNX010000277.1:0-5475 GCA_963923905.1 uncultured Methylocucumis sp. | reverse complement strand
TCTGCAAGCCGCGTTGAATATGGTTTTCAGAGGTTTTCTTGCAAGCACTATATAGAATTCCCTTTAACCAGTGTTTCCGCTACCATTACTGGCGCGATTACCTGAATTACTATAACCCGGTGGCTAGCGCGTTAAAGCACAATGCTTGAGACTACTCGTGACATTGAAGCTAGACCCAGCCCGTAGCCGGTTTCTCCGACACCTACTTGCGTCTGAATCAAGAGGAGTTGGCTATTTTTGAGCAAGTATTAAGTACCGAAATCTCAGTTCCTGAACAGGAGAAAATTATGCAATTGACAACCAGTTGGAAAGAAGAAGGTTTACAGCAAGGCTTACAACAAGGTTTACATGACGGCGAGGTCACTGCGCTTAAGCGTTTATTACACCGGCATTTTCAAGTAATACCGGAAGAGATTGTCGCTCGCATTGACGGTGCGTTGCCTGAGCAATTAGAACAATGGATTGAAAAAACCTTAGATGCCGCGACGTTAGACGATGTGTTTAAAACGCACTCCCAAACACCGCCTCTGAAACCACATTCATGTTAAAGGAGTTGCTATGCCTGCAAGTATTGATAATCCTATGTTGGGCTATGTGGCGTTTGCCGGGGTGAAGTGGTTTGGCTATACCCTAGCGGCAGCGCTTATTAATAAATGCTGGGGTGTCAAACCGTCGATTTATAAAATAGGTACGGCTAGGTTATTAATCGGTATGGTATTCGGTGTTGGTGTTTGGGGCTTTACGTTTTTAGGCGCCAGTGCTGATGACACGTTATTTATCATCAGTTATTTTGCCTTGTTAATGCCGGTGCGGCTGCTGGAATGGCATTTGTTGTTTCGCTGGTTTTATCAACAGCCTTACGCGCAAGCAACAAAATGGTTTTGGTTATTAGGCGGTTGTGTGTGGTCTTATGTGTTGGATTTTCCCGCTGCGTTGGGTTGGTTTGCCACAGCAGGGTTTTGGGTGTGTTAAAAACAAACAGAGTTGTGTTGCTGTGGGGAGACATTTAATATGCGACGATAGAGTAAGGTGAGTAATATATTAAAATCAATAAGATAAATGAAATAATAAAAAAATAAAAATCGTTTAATTTGCGACGGATTTGCGTTATTTTTGTTTTTTACCGGTAAAAAATAGGTGAAATGCTGGTAAAAAATAAATTATTTTTACCAGCATTTAGCGATTGCTTAATTTTAAGAAGCGTAGTTACGGATTAGCAACTCTTTGGCTTTGGTGGGTTTAAGGCTGTTGTTATAAACAACAGTCACCTGGTCAATAATAAACTGCGAGAAAATTTCGCGTACTTCAGGTGTATCATTCAGGCTTAATAAAAACTTACCTTTGATCGTTGAAAGCTGAAGCGCTAGATTTTCAAAATCATCTTTGCAAAAAATATTTTTGCCGTAGTAGTCCTCACAATCCCAATACGGCGGGTCCAAATAAAAAAACGAATGTTCGCGGTCATAACGTTCAATCAGCCGAGCATAGGGCAAATTCTCAATATATACTTGAGAAAGACGCAAATGCGCGGCTGATAAATCCTCTTCCAAACGTAACAAATTCATTCTGGGCGCTCTAGTGGTTGCCGAACCGAAAGCTGGCTGCGCGATTTTCCCTGCAAACGCATTACGCTGAAGATAAAAGAACCGCACAGCACGCTGAATATCAGTCAGAGTTGCCGGGTCATCTTTTAAAAAGCGATTAAACTCCTCACGACTGATTAAAATCCACTTAAACCAGCGGACAAACTCCTCCAAATGCAGCTTAATGACGCGGTAAAGCGTCACTAAATCGCTGTTAATATCGTTTAAAACTTCAGATTTTGAGGGTGGTTTACGAAACAGCACCCAAGCGGCACCCGCAAACGGCTCGCAATAACATTCATGTTCGGGCATCAAGGCAATAATCTGCTTTGAAAGCTGATACTTACCACCCACCCAACCCGATAACGGACTCTTAGCCATAGAACCTACTTTATTTATCAATGTATTTAATGATAAGCTCCGCCCGCTGTGTACACGGCGGGGAGCCTTGCTTGGTTCACGGGGCGTGATCCTGTGGATTGAGGTCTCAAGTTGCTGTAACAACTTGAGTCGCTCCTTCTACAATAAAATTGGTTTTAAAGCCTTTTAAAACCGAGTAAAAACGATTTTTAAAACAGTGACCCTTCAAAAAACTGAGCAAAAATCGCTAAAAACAGACGCTCAAACTTACTATATGAAGGGCTATAACGCGACCACCGAGCAGTTTGAGTTTTGGTCATCGGTTGGGGGAGCTTCTGTTATAGGCTATGAGTATTTACAGGCTGTAAAGATAGTGGGGGTTGTATAGTTGTCGCAAATTAAACGCTTTTTTGTCGCAAATTAAACGCCGCGCTACATCCCAGCTACGTCACGCTCGATATGCGTTTAGCTTGGCAACCTATTAAGGAATTAGAGCTGGCGTTTATCGCTAATAATCTTAACAACGACCATCACGCCGAATTTTATGATGCGGTCGCGCCTAATCCTTTGCATGTCGAACGCATGTTTTGGCTGCAAGCCCATGTAAAATTTTAGCGCGTAGACTGCCGAAGGGACTGCTTGTGTTCAGCACCTTAAAAGCCTTATCTGGTTTTACCTTAGCTCTGCTAATGTATTTAGTCGCGCTTAACGCTTATGCACAAGCGCTAGGCGAAGATACGTTGAAAGCATTGTACAGTTACAAATTTGCCCTGTTTACTGATTGGCCGGTGACTAAACTGAATGACAGCAATAACACTTTTGGTTTTTGCATTATAGGCAGAAATCCGTTTGGTCAAGCAGCATTAGGCACTATTCAAGATAAACCGGTTAAAAACAAACCAATACAAATCGAGGTATTTAATAGCGGCGTATTATCAGAAGCGTCGTTAAACCATTGTCATATTGCCTATATCAGTCATTCAGAGTCACAAAATCTACCGACATTACTGAACACGTTACAAGCATTACCGATACTCACGATTAGCGATATTAGCAATTTTTCCGCGCATGGCGGCATGATTACGTTGGTAAAATCAGGTGAGCACATTCAATTTCAAATTAATCCCAATGCAGTAAATGAAACAGGGCTAAGCATTAGCTCGAAAATCATTGAACTTGCGACCTTGGTTAATACAACGCCACATTAAAAGGACGCAGCTCATGAAAGGGTTAAAACAGTTATCCATTAAAACAAAACTCATAGCCATGATGATGCTAACTGCGAGCATAGGTATTGTCGCAATGGCTGTTGCTATATCCATCAATGAAGCGGTGAGTATGCATCAAGACATTGAAGCCGAACTAAGCACGCTAGCGCAAATAATTGGCTCGCGTAGCACTGGCTCGTTAACCTTTAACGACCCAAAAACGGCTAACGAAAATCTACACGCATTAGCGATTAAACAAGAAATTATTTATGCCGCTATTTTTCAGGAAGAAGGCTTGTTATTTGCCGAATACACAACCCCAACCATGCCTTATTTGATTGAACAACAAAATAGCTGGCTGACGCAATTATTGACTTTAAGCAAAACAAAGCCGTTGACTGGCGTCATTACTGTGGTTAATGACATTTATTTTGAACAGCAAAAAATTGGTCATGTCGTTATTAAAGCCGATATGAGTCTCTTTTTAGCGAAAATGACGCGTTACCTTAATTGGGTGATTATTACGTTAATCGCTTGTTTTACGCTTAGCTTAGTCGTCTCCAGTCATTTACATAAACTGATTTCGCTCCCGATTCTAAACCTACAAAAAGTCACCAGCAAGGTGGCCGAAAGCGACGATTATTCAGTCAGAATTAGCAATCAAACGTCTGATGAGCTGGGGCAATTAATCAATAGTTTTAATAGTATGCTTGAGCAAATTGAAATCAGAGATCAAAAATTAGCTAAGTACCGCAAGCACTTAGAAGGTTTGATTGATGAACGCACCGATGAACTCACTGAAGCCAACAATCGCCGTATTGAATGGTTAGAAAATATGGCGAGATTTTTAAAACATGAATTAAAAAATGCCTCTATCGGCATTAAAAGCTCGCTAGAACTTATTCAGCGCCGCTCGCAACAGCCATCAATTAATGTCTACCTGGAACGTGCTAACAAAAGCTTAAGTTATATGGATGTGTTATTAGCCAGTGTCAGCCACGCCAGCAGCTTAGAAGCGATGATATATAAAGAACCGTTAATCGCGGTGAATCTAGGACACATGGTTAAAGTACAAGTCGATGAATACAAATCACTGTTTCCTGAATATTGCATTATTGATAACATCGCCAGTAATGCGACTATTTTGGGAAATTCAGACCGGCTTAGACAACTCCTCGATAACTTAGTCAATAATGCCTTCGACCATTGCCTAAACAACACACCTATTACCATTAGCTTACGGCAACAACATCATACCGTCGAATTATCAGTCGCTAACCAAGGCGTTAGCCTACCTAAGGATAAAGAGAAAATGTTTGATTTATTCGTTTCACTACGCGAGGCCGGACAATGGAAAAATGATAATCTAGGCTTAGGGCTTTATTTAGTTAAACTCATTGCCGAATGGCACGGCGGCTTTGTCCATGCCGATGACTTACCCGATAACGACGGTGCGGTTTTCACTGTGACGCTACCTATCCTGACGGCTTAATGGCTATTGCTTCATTCCGTATGCTTATCTAACCAGCGATAACCGGCAGAACGCTCGGTTTTAATACAATCAAAGTCACTGTCAATATCACGAAACCGGGCGCGAATAGTTTTAATATGCGCCGTAATGGTATTCGGTTCAACGCAAATCTTAGCCGCCTGCATTAGCTTATCACTGGTTTTCACTTCACCGGGATTAGCTACCAGCTCATAAAGTATCCAAAATTGCGTTAAACTCAACTCTAATGGCAAATTTTTCCATGTTGCTTTTAATTGGTTACGATCAACTTTAAGGCTACCAAGCTCTAACAGCATGGCGTCTTTCTTAACAGTGGGCGCTGCTGTTTTAACCATTTGTTCGCTTTGGGTAATCACTTCGATACGGTGCAATAAAGCTTCTATTCTCACCATAAGAAACTTAATACTGGCATCTTTCGTAATGTAATCATCGGCACCTAAACGCAAGCCTGATATACGATCAATTTCCTCATCGCGTGATGTTAAAAAAATGATGGGGAGTTTAGGCGCTAAGCGGCGTAAATCTGAACACAGCTTAAATCCTCCATCTCGTTCTTCTTGCAATCCCACATCGAGAATCGCAATATCCGGCAATTCTTGCTGAAAATAATTAATCGCATGTTGGCGCGTGCCAAATACCACGACCTCAAACCCTTCATCCGCTAAGATTTCGGCATAATTGTCGCGAATGATTTCATCGTCTTCGACTAACGCTATTTTGATTGCCATAACTCTTTTAATCCCCCGTGACCGCTTGTTTAACTAAGGCTATTTCCATCAACGCCAATACCAAGAAATGAGCGATAATACATAAT
>CAWUNX010000276.1:0-5501 GCA_963923905.1 uncultured Methylocucumis sp. | reverse complement strand
CAGTTGAACTTTAGAGTTAGTTTAGACTATTTGATGATTTATGCACCAACGCCCCGCGCAACAACAAAAACCGGCTAAGCTCACTGACCTGCGCAAATTTACCAGCCGCGAAAAACGCACTAACGCCCGCTAAAAATACAAACGTCGGCGCACAATAATGCGTAATCCAGCGCGTTAAAAATAAAGCTGGAGTCGTTTGTGATAAATCCGTCGGTGAAAAATGCGCATCAGTAAAAAAATCGCGGGTATGGTCTAAGGTCATCAAAATCATGACTAAGCCACGCAAACAATCAATGGCGGTTAAGCGTTCTGAATGATTAGCACTAGACATAGCCATAACCCACTTTATACCTCGTTAGCATCTTGTTTAGTGTGATAAACCACAAAATATAAATTACGCAAATAAATCAACAAACCGCTGACTTGCCCAACAATAAACACCGGGTCTTGACGATAAATCGCATACGCCGTTAGCGTTAAACCACCGGCAATACTGAAATACCAAAACGCCACCGGGAATACGCTCTTCTTCTCCTTCTCAGATTGCAGCCACTGAATAATAAAGCGCGCTGAAAACAACGCTTGGCCAATAAAGCCAATACCTAACCAAAGGGTTTCACTTGTCACGCTTAATCTCCATTACGTCAGTCTGTCTAGCTCGACGCTGTAACCACATCACGCCGAGCAAATCGATAATACCGGCACTTAATCTATCCAGCGTGCCATATTTTGATTGGCCTTTGATACGCGAGCGATGATTAACCGGCTCGGAAATCACTTGCCCACCGGTGCGTAATACCAATGCGGGTAAAAATCGATGCATGTGATCAAAATAAGGCAGCGACAAAAACATATCCTTAGTAAACACTTTCAAGCCGCAACCGGTATCCGGCGTATTATCGCCTAGCAGTGCTGCGCGCACCGTATTGGCTAATTTAGACGAAAACAACCGCCACGCCGAATCATGCCGGTGTTGCCGCCAACCAGCCACCATCACCAACTTAGGTTCTAGCACTTGCTTAGCGATAAGCGTTTGGTAAAGCCTAGGAATATCCGCCGGGTCGTTTTGCCCATCGCCGTCTAACGTCGCAATAATGTCATAACGCGCCGCCTTAACGCCGGTATAAACCGCCCGACTCTGGCCAGAGGTGCGGCTATGTTTTAGTACACGCAGGTTTGGTATTTGCTGTAATGCGTCGGCAAAGACTTGAGCGGAATTATCCGTACTCGCATCATCAACAAAAATAATTTCATACGCCTCAGCGACTTGCAGCGCCTGAGTAATTTCATTTAACAACATAAGGATATTGTCGGCTTCGTTAAAAACCGGAACAACAATAGATAGTTTCACAACGATTTAAAAAAGTAAGTCAAAACAGCCGATATTTTATCACCCAAGCTTTAGATAAAAGCAACGCTAAATCCGATAAAAATAAACGTTAGCGATACAAAAACAGCTAGTCTATTGATAAACAACTAGATTTCTAACCTGCACTAAATAACGTAGATGGCTTGCAATATAGGCTATTTTCCATTAACTTAGCCCAACATCCGTTTAAGGCTAGGGGTGCTTCATCGCACGATGAGGCTGAGACACACCCTTTGAACCTGATTCCGGTTAATACCGGCGTAGGAAAGCCACACTTACCTGCGCCTTGTTGTTTTTGGTTACACACTTAATGATGACGGGACAGGGCGTTTAGAAAGCAGGTGTCGGCAGCAGGGATGCTGCCGCCAAGCCTACAGGGACGTATTTACGGCGTCCTGCGTTCTGAATGACCTGTCCCGTCTTAAGTTGGTAACCTTGTTTTTAAAATGGAGATAACACATGAGCGCCATCCTCAAAGAGCCTCTCGACCAACAAGAAACTGGAGTTAAAATAGACTCCTACCCCTCATCAGAAAAAATCTATTTAACCGGTAGCCGCCCTGATATACGCGTACCAATGCGTAAAATCACGTTATCTCAAACCCCGGCGCAATTTGGTGCCGAACAAAACCCACCGCTATACGTTTACGACACCTCAGGCCCTTACACCGACCCTAATGTCTTTATCGACTTAAAGAAAGGCTTAGCACCGTTACGCGCCGCATGGATAGCAGAGCGCAACGATACTGAAGAATTATTCGGCCCAAGTTCCAACTACGGACATCAACGCTTACACGACCCAGCGACGGCGCATCTACGCTTTGAACTGATACGCAAACCGCGCCGCGCTAAAGCCGGTTTAAATGTCACGCAAATGCATTACGCACGCAAAGGCATTATCACGCCCGAAATGGAATATATCGCCATCCGCGAAAATCAAAACATGGACGAAATGCGCGCACTGTGGCACGACCAGCATCCAGGGCAATCCTTTGGCGCGGAAATTCCCGATAGAATCACGCCTGAATTCGTGCGTTCTGAAGTCGCCAGAGGCCGAGCGATTATCCCCGCCAATATTAACCACCCTGAATCAGAGCCTATGATTATAGGCCGCAACTTCTTGGTAAAAATCAATGGCAATTTAGGCAACTCCGCCGTCACCTCAACGATAGAAGAAGAAGTCGAAAAAATGCTCTGGGGTATTCGCTGGGGCGGCGACACCATTATGGATTTATCGACGGGTAAACACATACACGAAACCCGCGAATGGATTTTACGCAACTCGCCAGTTCCAATAGGCACTGTGCCAATTTATCAAGCACTAGAAAAAGTCGGCGGTAAAGCCGAGGAACTGACCTGGGACATCTTCCGCGACACCTTAATCGAACAAGCCGAACAAGGCGTCGATTATTTCACGATACACGCAGGCGTACGCTTACACCATGTACCCTTAACCGCAAAACGCATGACCGGCATCGTCTCGCGCGGCGGCTCCATCATGGCAAAATGGTGTTTAGCCCACCATACCGAAAGCTTTTTATACACGCACTTTGAAGAAATCTGCGACATCATGAAAGCCTATGACGTCTCGTTCTCATTAGGCGACGGCTTGCGCCCAGGCTCGATTTATGACGCCAACGACGCCGCGCAATTCGGCGAACTCGAAACCTTAGGCGAACTGACCAAAATCGCCTGGCGTCATGATGTACAAACCATGATTGAAGGCCCAGGCCATGTGCCATTACACATGGTGAGAGTCAACATGGAAAAACAATTAGAAACCTGCGGCGAAGCGCCGTTTTATACGCTAGGCCCGCTCACTACCGACATCGCACCCGGTTACGACCATATTACCTCAGCGATAGGCGCGGCCCATATTGGCTGGTACGGTTGCGCGATGCTGTGTTATGTCACGCAAAAAGAGCATTTAGGCTTACCCAATAAACAAGACGTACGCGAAGGCATTGTGACCTACAAAATCGCGGCCCACGCAGCCGATTTAGCCAAAGGCCACCCCGGCGCACAAGCCCGCGACAACGCCATGTCTAAAGCTCGTTTTGAATTCCGCTGGGAAGACCAATTCAATATCGGCCTAGATCCAGAAAAAGCCCGCGAATTTCACGATGAAACCTTGCCTAAAGAATCGGCTAAAGTCGCACACTTCTGCTCTATGTGCGGCCCGCATTTCTGCTCGATGAAAATCAGCCAAGACGTGCGTGAATACGCCGCCGAAAAAGGCTTAGAAGAAGGCCAAGCTTTACATGCGGGCATGGAAGAAAAATCACGTCAATTTTTAGAAGAAGGGGCGAAGATTTACCAAAAAATTTAAGCTCAAGATTTGCGTCTAGGCAACAAACCTGCCATAGCGAGATTCGCTATGGCAGTCCGACATTCATGCAAGCTGTTCACCACAACATGTAATTCATACCATCCCCGTCCGTGCCCAACGTGCTACTGCTGTACGGCTCCCATCAGGCTGCTGCGAAATAGTTTTTATTAAAACGACTACTGAGTAGCGGCTTACATTGTGTGTAAGTATTTACGCAGACAAAAATCAGGTCAAATGCCATATTTTCAGAGAAAAACCAGGGCAAATGACACATTAATACCAAACCTCGATACGATAAGCCGCATAAGCTAATGAAAAATTGACAACTATTTCTGGCTTGAATATTGCGTTCACTTAATTTGCTTGATTTGTTTAAAACCAATAATTATCCAATCCTATCTGTTTAACAGACAGATTTAGCTTATTAAGGAGAATCCATGTTACGCGCTTTTACTTTTTACTTGCTTAGCCTGTGCTTAATGCCTCTAGCAACGGCAGAACAGCATTTAGATGCCTATCAACTCATAACCTTAGTGTCAAACCCTGACCTTAGACCTTCTTTTGGTGGCGACGGAAGCTCCTATCTGTCTGGCGGTATTGGCATACTCGTCTATGACGGAGCCACTGCTATGGACGCATTAGGCCCTTACCAAGTATTTAGCAATGCTGGCTTAAAACCTTTTTTGATTTCTGCTAGCAAAAATGACAAAGGCAAATATAAATTAAACCTTACGCTAACCGGTCAACTTAAAATCACCGCAGACCGCACTATCGCCAATACCAAAGATTTAGAAGTATTAGTCATTGCCGGTGGCGAAACTGAAACACTTAAAATTGCCAGAGATAAAAAAGTCATTGACTGGATAAAAGCCATTGATAAAAAAACGATTTACACCACCAGTGTGTGTAATGGCCTGTGGATTTTAGGCGCAACAGGCTTGTTAAAAGGCAAAAACGCGACAGGCAATTGGTATCGTGCCGATGAATTGATTACACACTTCGGCGCTATTCCACAGCTCCAAAAGCGTTACGTCTTTGACGGCAAGATTGTCACTGCTAGCGGCAACACAGCGGGCATTGACATGGCGCTGGCAATCGTGAAAAAAGTATTTACTGGCGACTTAAACGATGGCAAAGACTACACGCAAGGCGTCATGCTTGACTTACAATACGACCCGCACCCGCCCGTCGCTGGCGGTTCAATAGAAAAAACCGAACCCGCAGTATACAACGCTTTGCAAGAGCTATATGACTATTTTTCACTCGCCGACAGTGTAAAAGCGCTACCCATTCAATAATCGTAGCAAAATCACCTTACCCTACGACCTTATAGGCTGCGCAACTTAATTTACGGCTATGGGTAAGGTGGCTGTTCCACACGGTGAAATAGCGTTTTTTGTGGGCTATAAGCTTTGAGACTCTGAGGGTATAGCCGGTATTTTTATCAGTAGCAAAGTCGGCTAATGAAACTCGCAACTAGCGCTCTTAACGTTGGAATGCCGCTTATCATGAAGCAAAGTAGAGTGCGTTCTCCACCATTGCGGCATTAGTATTTTTAAATAAAATGTTTTATATTTCGCATAAAAATGCGTACACTTCCGTTTTAGCAACTTAACAGTGATTTATCGGCGTATAAATAGTGACGAAAATTATGTTGCTAACAACTAAAATATTTATTATTATCCGTAAAAATCAATAATGACTCATCGAAAAACATGCCGATTAGTGGGTAATCCATGACGCCTAAAAAGGGGCGTTGGTGCATAAATAAATTGATGGTTATTCTGTCCCTATCACCATTTTC
>CAWUNX010000275.1:0-5524 GCA_963923905.1 uncultured Methylocucumis sp. | reverse complement strand
CCTTAGCGGCGGGTGCGGCAGTGATTTTGATGTCGCATTTAGGTCGCCCTAAAGCGGGAATTTTTGACGAAGCGTCATCATTAAAACCCGTTGCTGAGCGTATGGCGAGTTTATTAGGTAAACCTGTACGTTTAGAAAGAGATTGGTTAGACGGTGTTGCGATTCAACCGGGTGAAGTCGTGTTATGTGAAAACGTACGCTTTAATGTCGGTGAAGATGAAAATAGCGATGAATTAGGCCAAAAAATGGCGAAACTGTGCGATGTGTTTGTCATGGATGCGTTTGGTACAGCACATAGAGCACAAGCTTCTACCCATAGCGTGGCTAAATTTGCTCCTGTTGTGTGTGCAGGACCTTTATTAGCCAGTGAGTTAGATGCTTTAGGTAAAGCGCTTGAAACGCCGGTAAAACCGTTATTAGCCATTGTCGGCGGCTCTAAGGTCTCGACAAAATTAACCGTGTTAAAGTCATTGTCAGAAAAAGTTGATCAATTAATCGTCGGTGGTGGTATTGCTAACACGTTTATTGCCGCTATGGGTTATAACGTAGGTAAATCTTTATATGAGCCGGAATTAATTGACGAAGCTAAGCGTCTTATTGCTGCCGCTAAACAAGCCGGTGCCGATATTCCTATTCCTGTCGATGTGGTGTGCGCGAAAGAGTTTTCTGAATCGGCAGAAGCCACCGTTAAAGCGGTTAGCGACATTGCTGATGATGATATGGTATTGGACATAGGGCCTGAAACCGCTAAACAATATGCAAACATGCTTAAATCAGCCGGTACGATTGTTTGGAATGGGCCGGTTGGCGTTTTTGAAATTAAGCAATTTAGCAATGGTACAGAAGTCTTAGCCAAAGCAATTGCCGAAAGCACCGCGTTTTCTATTGCGGGTGGCGGTGATACTTTGGCGGCCATCGATCAATTCGGTATTAATGACGGCGTGTCTTATACCTCTACCGGTGGTGGTGCGTTCTTAGAGTTCCTGGAAGGCAAAGAATTACCTGCGGTAGCGGTTTTGCAAAGCCGTCAATAGGCTTTGCTGTGTATAAACGTTTAAATACAACTGAGAGAAAAAATGGCTAGAGTTACTGTAGAAGATTGTTTGGAACATGTAGAGAATCGTTTCAAACTGGTGTTATTGGCGAGTACAAGAGCGCGCCAATTGAGCCGTGGTGCGCAAGAGTTTTTACCAAGAGGTAAAGACAAAGACACAGTATTGGCTTTACGCGAAATTGCTGCCGGTCATGTCAATGCTGATAACATTGCTGCTTTGCATCGTGCCAACGATACCCACGAGTTTACACCGATGTTTTAAATGCTTATGTTAGATGTAGTCGACCCCATCATTGCTGAACGCCCTCAGGATCAACTGATTAAGCGCTTATGCGAAACATTGTCTAATTATTTGGAAATCCAACAAATAGAAGATTGTGTACGCGCTTATGAGTTTGGGGCTTTAGCACATCAAGGGCAAACTCGTAAATCCGGGGAAGACTACATCTGCCATCCAGTCTCGGTTGCCATTAGTTTAGCTGAGATGCGCATGGATGCGAATGGCATTATGGCCGCTATTTTGCATGATGTGTTAGAAGACTGCGATGTGTCTAAACAAGAATTGGCTGAGCGATTTAATATTGAAGTCGCCGAATTAGTGGATGGTGTAACCAAGCTTAGTAAAATCGATTGTAAGTCGCGCGCCGAAGCCCAAGCTGAAAGTGTCAGAAAAATGTTTTTGGCGATGGGTAAGGATTTGCGCGTGATTATGGTTAAGCTAGCCGACCGTCTGCATAATATGCACACGTTAGGTATTATGCCACCGGAAAAAAAGCGCCGCATTGCCAAAGAAACGTTAGATATATATGCACCTATTGCTAATCGCTTAGGCATGAATTCAATTCGGCATCAGTTAGAAACGCTAAGCTTTGAGGCTATGTATCCTAGGCGTTATGCCGTGATAAAAGCCGCCGTAAAAAGGCGTAGCGGCAATCGTAAAGAAGTTGTTACGACGATAGAAAAAGCGATTAAAAACCGGCTTACAGAAGTCGGTTTATCCTGTCAGGTGTTAGGCCGGCAAAAACATCTCTGGAGTATTTATCAAAAGATGCGGCAGAAACGCATCAACTTATCGGCGGTCTTCGATGTCTATGGATTTAGGCTATTTTGTGATGATGTCGATACCTGCTATCGCGTCTTAGGTGTAGTGCATAATCTCTATAAGCCCGTTCCGGGCAAATTTAAAGATTATATAGCGTTACCTAAGGCTAATGGCTATCAGTCATTGCATACGATTTTAATCGGTCCTCATGGCTTGAACATTGAAATTCAGATTCGCACCCATGATATGCATAGAATGGCGGAAGCGGGTATCGCAGCCCATTGGTTATATAAATCAGAAGACGATAAATCCGATAAGTTTAAGGCCAGAGCACATGAGTGGTTAAGAGACTTACTTGAAATTCAGAAGACTGCCGGTGATTCGTTAGAATTTATTGATAACCTTAAAGTTGATTTATTTCCACAAGAAGTCTTTGTATTTACGCCTAGGGGAGCCATTGTCAAATTGCCAAGAGGTGCGACGATTGTAGATTTTGCCTATGCCGTACATACGGATATAGGTAACGCTTGCGTATCGGCTAGAATCGATAAGCAACTCGTGCCGCTGCAAACCAAGTTAGAAAATGGCATGACGGTGGAAGTGATTACCGCCGCCTGGGCTAGACCGAATCCACTCTGGTTAAACTATGTAATTACAGCTAAGGCACGCTCTAGTATTCGCGGCTACCTCAAGCATTTTAAGCAAAAGGAAGCAATTTCATTAGGGCGTCGACTGTTGGAAAAAGAATTAGAAGTGATGCAGCTAAGATTAGAAGATATTAATCCTGTGCGACTAAAGGAATTGCTAAAGTTTTTAGAAATGCCATCACTAGATGCTTTGTTAGAAGACATAGGCTTAGGCAACAAAATGCCGTTTCTCATCGCTAAGCAGTTGATGCAAGACGATATTAGTGCAAACATCAAACTAAACCACAGCCATAGAGTGCAAAAAACGCCTTTAATCATTAAAGGCACAGAGGGTATGGTGGTCACGTTGGCTAAATGTTGTCGCCCCATTCCTGGCGATGCCATCATCGGCTTTTTTAATCCTGGCAAGGGAATTGTGGTGCATCATCATGAATGCCGTAACCGCAGTGTGTTAAGAAGCAAACACACGAGTTGGTTGGATGTAGAATGGTGTCAAGAAATTGCCGGCGATTTTCCTGTCGAGTTAAGGCTAGAAATCTTAAACCAGCGCGGCGCATTAGCGACGATAGCATCGACTATTTCAAACTCAGACTCGAATATTGAAAATGTTCATGTGGTAGAACAAGATGAAAAGGTGTGTGTTGATTTAATCACGTTTACCGTCCGAGATCGTGTCCATTTAGCCAAAGTGATGCGTCGATTAAAAGAATTATCGATAGTATTGAAAATTACCCGTATTAAAGTCTAATTTTTCCTTATTTATCATAGGGTTTATATCATTATTGTGCAAAGACAACTCATTTTTCGAGTTAATGCGCAATATCGGTGCGAGTTGTCCATTGCATAACTCATTGTAATTATTTGCTATTTTATGTTTTTTTGGGTCGGCATGATAAATGCATTCTCCTATTAATTATCATTACTTGAGGATTGACTATGAATGCTAGCACATTAAGTTTTGCGCCCATGTCTCGTGCCTGCCATGACGCTATTATCGATTCACCCATGCCATATCAAGTATTAATTACCGGTGAGGCGTCGCCGTTGCAACAAGAACTGATGCAAGAGTTGGAGAATGCTGACGCCATGATTTCCATACAGCACTCTACGAGCTACCAGGACGCGTTTATGCAGTTAACGCAGCAACATTACGATATTGTTTTTGTGACTAATAATGTCGGTAGCTCTGAAGGCTTTGAATTATGCCAACGCATTCGAGAACAAACAGCATTAAAGCGCGTACCTATCATTATGCTATCCGAAACCGCTACACCTATGGATGAAGTTAAAGGTGTTTTGTCGGGTTGTACGACTTATTGGGCTAAACCGATTAATCCTTATGAGTTCCAAAAAATGATTAGCCGGGTGACACGCTGGGTTGATGAGGTTAAAGCCAAAACAACGACATAACACGGTCATGGGTTAAATGATTAGCCACTATTGGCGGTTATCACTTGATTTTAATATCAATACTCTTATAGTTAAGCCTCTATAAAAATTATGAGGCAGGGTATGCAACATTTTCGTTTTTCACTAATAGTCACAGTATTGTGCCTGGGCGTCGCATTTTATTGGGGTGGTCTAGTCGGCGCCTTTATTGCTATTATCTTAGGCATCTTAGAAGTGAGTTTATCGTTCGATAACGCCGTGGTTAACGCGTCTATCTTAAAGCGTATGGATGAGCGCTGGCAGCAGTACTTTTTAACCTGGGGCGTGTTAATCGCGGTATTTGGAATGCGTTTATTGTTTCCGATAGTTATCGTAGCGGTAGCAACAGGGATTGATTTTATTGGGGTCGCCAATATGGCATTACAAGACCCTGAAATCTATGCCAAACATTTAACCGATGCACATGTGCAAATTGCTGCGTTTGGTGGCATGTTCTTGTTAATGGTGTTTTTTTCGTTTATTTTCGATGAAGGTAAAGAATTGCACTGGTTAGGTGCGTTAGAAAAAAAGCTCGCATCGTTTGGTAAATTAGAGTCTATAGAAGTTATTTTAGCGTTATCACTATTATTAGTGTTGCAGAACTGGTTGCCACAGCACATTCGCTTAGAAGCTTTGGTGTCTGGTGTTGCAGGGCTGATTTTATATGTCACAGTAGACAGCTTGTCAGCTTTGTTTGAAGACGAGGAAGAAAGCGAAGAAATGGCTGATATGTTAAAAAAAGGCAGCATCATGAGTTTCTTATATTTAGAAGTGCTCGATGCTTCTTTTTCATTTGATGGCGTGATTGGCGCGTTTGCCATTACCAAAGATGTTGTTATCATCATGTTAGGCTTAGCGATAGGCGCTATGTTTGTTAGAAGCTTAACGGTATTCTTAGTCCGCCAAGGTACGTTAGAACAATATGTCTTTTTGGAGCATGGCGCGCATTATGCGATAGGCAGCTTGGCGGCCATTATGTTAATGAGTATGAAACATGAAATCCCCGAAGTCATCACAGGACTGATTGGCGCATTATTTATCGCTTTATCGGTTTATTCATCTATACGCTACAATAAGCAGCAATATTCATCATAAGGTATTGGGTTAGCCACGTTTTGCGTGGCTAACATTTACGCAACACTATTGAAGCTGAAATTTTCCCCTTCCTGATACCATCAGTCAAAATGTATGCCATGATTATAATTGGCTAACTATCTGAATTAAAATGATTAATAAGAGCATAGCATCACCTACTGAAAAATATGCCGCTATTTTTGCATGAATAACTAATGTTGTAGATATTTCTAAACGCTTAACTAGTTTAATAATTTTGTAAAACCTTTTACTATAACG
>CAWUNX010000274.1:0-5547 GCA_963923905.1 uncultured Methylocucumis sp. | reverse complement strand
ATCAGTCTGGCACCTCGATGCCGATAGGTAGGAGGAGTCCATCCCATTGCCTTACATCTATGCGCCTTACATCTATGCGACTTACGGGTTGATTCCAACCGCCGGATGCGGAAAACCGCATGTCCGGTGGTGTGGGAGAGGTGGCGGGCGCAATCCCGTCACCCCGGCCCGATCATCTATACGACTTACGGGTTGTCAAAAAAACAGCCAACAATCTGCGCAGTTTATTCGAAGCGAATTGAAATGCTGAAGTAATTTCCCTCACTTTTTGTAACCATAACTTTCGCAGTATAAGTATTCGGTCTGTGCTGTTTTGATGTGTGATTACGAAGGAAGAATTGATTTAGTTCTCCAATTTCTTCGACATCATCTGTCGATATTGCGATTTCATCATCATAAATCTTAATGTCCATTGCTTGCCCTTTTTTGCCCAACGTAAAGTAGCCCCTGTTAAGGTGCCACGGTTTACACACGAATCAGTGTATTATCCGATTCATGATCATTGTTTTTTAACGATATTATTATACAACTCAGTTGTTAGCAACCTTTTTGTTAGTATGATTTATGCAGCAATAAATCACTATCCTAAGTTGCTTTTTAAGCCACATTAATCTCAATCTGTGAGATAGTCGAGTATCCATATATAAAGCCATCAAACTAATGTTGCCAGCATTACTAGCCGAACAAGTACACAAAATGCATTGTTCCCAAAAACCAACTATAGCCATCAAATCCGCCTAACCACCGTAATCGCCTTAAACTTTCGGAATTGCATTTTATACCCGGGCAATTTTAAGTTATGCTATAGCACATGAAAGATACTCATTTAACTATTACCCGCTTTAGCAATTTAGAATTATCAGACATCATTTTAAAAGGTTTAAATGATGCTGGTTTTACCCATTGCACCCCGATTCAAGATAAGGCGTTACCGCTATCGTTGCGTGGCAAAGATATTGCTGGACAAGCGCAAACCGGTACCGGCAAGACGGCCACATTTTTATTAGCGACGTTTCAGCATTTACTGAATGATGAAAGCGAACGCATTAAAAATCCTAGGGCGATTATCATTGCACCTACCCGCGAGTTGGCGATACAAATTCACAAAGATGCGTTGTCGCTAGGCAAACATCTTAATTTTAGATATGCGTTGATTTACGGCGGCACCGATTATCAAAAGCAATTGGAGAAAATTAAATCCAATGTCGATATTATTATCGGTACACCAGGGCGTATTATTGATTTTTATAAGCAGCAAGCGTTTAGCTTAGAGCATGTGCAAGTCGTGGTGCTAGATGAAGCTGACCGCATGTTTGATTTGGGCTTTATTAAAGATATTCGTTATTTGTTGAAACGGATGCCTACGCCCGCAGCTCGGTTGAATATGTTATTTTCAGCGACGTTATCGTATCGCGTGATTGAATTAGCTTACGAGCACATGAATAATCCGGTGTTAATCCGTATTGAAAGTGAAGAGGTGACGTCTAAAGCTATTCAACAAAGCGCGTATTGTCCCGCGAATGAGCAAAAACTGCCGTTGCTGGTCGGTATTTTGCAGCAACAACAGCCACAGCGTAGTATTGTGTTTGTTAATACTAAACGCTGTGCCGAATTGTTAAACGATACGTTAAATGCCAATGGTTTTAAAACAGCGGCGTTAAGCGGTGATGTGCCGCAACAAAAACGTCAACGCATGTTGACGGATTTTCAGGAAAATCATATTTCTTTGTTAATTGCTACCGATGTAGCCGCGCGTGGTTTGCATATAGCCGATGTGTCGCATGTGTTTAATTATGATTTGCCGCAAGATGTTGAGGATTATGTGCATAGAATAGGGCGTACCGCTCGTTTTGGTGCCAGCGGTATAGCGATTAGTTTTATTTGTGAGCAATACGCGTATTCTATGCCGGATATTGAAGAGTACATCGGTCAAAAAATTCCGGTACAAGCGATTCCTAAAGAGTTATTAGCTGAGGTGGTTATACCGGAAAAAGTGCCTGAAAAGCATAAACCGCAGCATAAATCGAATAAACCGTTTAAACATCATGCGCCTAAGCCACGGGCAGTAAGTCACGAAAATCCTCAATCGCAGGATAGTGAGTAATTTCGCGTTTAGGCCGACTAGAGTCTGGCTTGCTGACAGAGATTAAATAACTAATGCCATAGGCTTTAGCGGCATTTAATACCGCAATATTGTCATCTACGAATAAGGTTGTTGTTGCGTCAAATCCATAGCGAGCTTGAAATATCGGCCAAAAGTCTGGATGCTCTTTGGGCAAGCCTAAATCATGCGAACAAACAATCTCGTCAAAAAACGTGTGTAAGCAGGTTTTTTCCATTTTTATCGCTAAGCTACCGCGATGCGCGTTGGTGACTAGCATGACGTGTTTACCTGCAGCACGCACTGCGCTTAAAAAATCGACGACATGTGGCAAGACCGCGATGAGTTCAGCCACTTCTGCTTTTAAGCCGGCTATATCTAAATTTAGTTGGCTACTCCAATAATCTAAGCAATACCATTCTAGCTTTCCTTCCATGCTTTTAAACAACGGTATAAGCTGTTGTTTAGCCTCATGAATCGATAGGGCGTGCAGTTCCGCGTATTTTTGCGGCACGAATTCTTGCCAAAAGTGATTATCAAAATTTAAGTCGAGTAAGGTGCCATCCATATCGAGTAATACGGTGTCAATTTTTTTCCAATTCAGCATAAGAGTGAGTTATAGTTAATTATGATTTGATTGAGTGAACACTATGGCCGAAATACCTACTATTTTAAACAAAACAACGATTGCCAGAAGTCGATTGTTCCGCATAGAGTCGCTAGATATACAGTTTAGCAACGGCGAGCAACGCAATTATGAGCGATTGGCGAAAAGTAGTCCTACCGGGGCGGTATTAATCGTGCCTATGCTAGATAATGACACGGTATTGTTAATTAGAGAATATTCGGCGGGTGTGCATCGTTACGAAGTGGGTTTGCCTAAGGGGAAAGTCGATGCCGGTGAAACCCTTTTTGAAGCCGCTAATCGTGAGTTGAAAGAAGAAGTAGGGTTTGGAGCCAGTGATTTATTACGGTTAAGTACTTTTTCTATGGCTCCGGCTTATCTTGAGCATACCACGGACATTATTTTGGCGCGTCAGTTGTATGTGGAAAAATTATTAGGCGACGAACCTGAAGAACTAGAAGTTATTCCTTGGTCGTTAACTAATATTAATGGATTGTTAGCGACCGGGGAATGTACTGAAGCCAGGTCTATCGCCGCCTTGTTTATTACCCGCGAATATTTACAAACGGTAAAGCGGTTGTAGAGGTTGTAAGCTTGTTTTATTCAACTTGCTACGCGCTTGCTGCTCATTAAACGCTTTTAACAACGGTTTACCTTGCCAGGCTATAGGCTCTTGGGCGTATAAACTGTCGTTTAATCGCAAAATCTCATCTCTTAAACGTGCGTCTACCTGGGTTGCAATTGCCCCTAAACTGTTGACGCCAAATTCATCTTTACCCCAGGTTAATAAGGCTGCTTTTGCGGCGTGGGGATTATTGCTGTCGCAAGCGATTTGCAAGTCTTTAAGCTGAAAGTTGGATTTAACATGCTCAGGTTCGGTGGTTTGGCTAGTGGGCTTATGGCGCTGTTTTAATAAGATTATCAACGTTACTAGCCAACCTAAGCCTAAAAACGCAGATAACCACGGCCAAAAATCGTTAGCTGGCTGTTGCTGAGTGGCTATGGGCGTTGTCGGTGCTGGTGTTTGGGCAGGCGGCGTTGCAGGCTGGGCTTGTGCTGCGGGTGCTTGCACGGGGGCTGGCGTAGTCGCAACATCGCCTACAGCGGTTAACACCGTTTCGGGTAGTTTAGCCAGCTCCATTTGTTTGGTTTCAGTGTTAAACCACGCAATAGCGATTTCAGGCAGTTTATATTGACCGGCTTTATTGGGTAATAAGGCTATTTTTTCTTGTCTGAACGCCGTTAAGCCATCGCTGTTTTTTTGCTCTTTTAGTACCGGCTGATCTGGATAGCTTTTTAATGCGGCGTGCTGGCTTAAGGGTGCGAGTTCGGGCAGTTGCGCAACGGTGCTGCCATCAACGGTTAAGGTCAACGTGCGGGTGATAGGTTCACCGGCTTTGGCTGAAGTAATATCGCCAGACCATTGTTCTTTGAGCTCAACGTGCTTCGTGGGTAACCAGGCTTTTCCCGTTGCATTGCTAGGAATAGCTTGTACATGCAAGGTGGTGGCTTTAGAACTGATGCGTTTGGTTTTGGCTAATTGTTGATTAAAAAAACCGTTAAAACGCGGCATGGACTGATTCGTTAAAATTTCAGCGGTGAGTTGTAGCGGCTGAATGGTTAAATCACCGGTTTTTTGCGGAAAAATGGCATAGCGACGTTCTGTAACTGAATAATCGACGCCATTGACCTGGGTGTTGTAATTACTATCCTCGCCGAGTTTTTCAATGACGGCATCGGCTAATTCAGGCTCGGTGAGTCGTGCTTGAGCAATATCAACGCGAGTATATAAGCGTAAGGTGTAAATGACTTGCGCTTGTAAATAAGGCTGTTCGGGCTCCGCGCTAACGTCTAAGAATAATTCTTGCTCATTGTTAAGGCTTTGGTTATCCGGTTGGTCTGTTATGGTAACGCTCATCGCGTTACTTTGGTCCGAGCCAAACGCAATGGCTGGAATGGTCAGCGTACCTGCGTGTTTAGCGATGACATTCACCGTCCATTGTATCGTGCTGCTAAAGCGTCCGTTCATCCACGATTTACTTGACGATTGGCTTTGGTTTAACACCGTAAAATCGCGTTCTAACGGGGCAAAATCCGGGTCGTCATCGGGCGTATCATCAGCTTTAAATATAATTTGAAACGAGTCATTGAGGTTTACCGGGTTACGGTCTACCGATGTGGTAATGGTGGTATTGGCAAAGCTTAGCCAAGGCCAGAGCAGAATTAGGATAAATAAACGGTTATAACGAATCATAAGTCAGACAAACAAATTAAAGCGGTCATAAGGAGAAAAACCTGTGTGCTCACTTCGACATGAGCACGGCATAACCTGTTTTTAACATAGCGTCTTGTGTATAGCTGATACCGGCTCTTTTAAAATCATTTAATACGGCTTGAGGGGCATTAGGTGGGCATAGCACTTGAACCCGACCGCCAACTTTCTGCGCTTCTTGTTTAGCGAGTATGAGTTGGCGTTTTACCTTAGGTGATAATTGGTTGCCAACCACCATTTGTGCTTCAGAGAGCAGAAATTTTTGGCTATTGATTTTTTGTAGCTTTTTACCATTTTCAATGATTTGCGTGGCTTGAGTAACACCAGGCTGCGCACCGATTTCTCGTTGCCAGGCGTTGGCTTGTTGGCTGACAAGTTGCGTATAAGGGTCGGTCGATAACGAGTAAGCGGCAATACCGCCTAATAAGGTGCCAGCCCCTGCGCCTATAGCAGCACCTTCGCTGCCGCCCATAGCCGCACCTATGCCTGAACCTACGGCAGCCTGTCTCTTATACACATCTGACGCTGCCGACGATACTCCTTGTGTAG
>CAWUNX010000273.1:0-5554 GCA_963923905.1 uncultured Methylocucumis sp. | reverse complement strand
GTTGGGCGATTTTTCTGAAGTATAAACCGAAAAGCTAAGCGCGTGGAGTATATAACCAAACAGCACCGGAGATAGCACATGGCAACATTAACAGCATCGCAACAAATCAATATTCCGTTGGATTTTTTCTGGCCAAGCACTGGCTTCACGCTTGCATCGGTTCCTACTGCGACTGAAGTCGTTATTACGGACGGTATTAACACTCAAGTATTTAAGGGTGTAGGCTTTAGCTTTAATTTCGCTACACTGTCTGTAATTGGCGGCACAGTGACTAGCACCGAGTATCTTAAATCGGGTTCGTTAGTTTATGCCGCTGACGGTTTTTCGGTTGATATAACCGGCCTTAATCAAGACAATGCCGACGATGTGCTTAAGTCATTTTACGCGACAAGCAACACCGTTAACGGCTCTAGCTCCAATGATAAAGTTGTTGCATTTGCAGGCAATGATACGCTATATGGTGGCTCAGGTTCTGATGTGTTAGTCGGTGGCTTAGGTAAAGATCGCTTAATCGGCGGTAGCAATAAAGATACGTTCGTCTTTAATAGCTTAACGGATTCTGGTGTTAAAACCATTAATCAAGACAGAATTATCGATTTTATCTCAGGAGTCGATAAAATTGATTTAAGCGCTTTAGACGGCGACACCACAACAGCAGCTGATTTTGTCGAAGTAACGACATTTTCAACGACACCTGCTGGTGAAGGTGAATGGAGCTTTGATGCAACCACACATATTTTAAGTGTTAACACCGATAACGATGTGGCTGCAGAATTTGCTGTGTTATTAATCGGCACAACAACGGTTGCTGCTTCGGATTTAATCTTAGGCTAGGTATAAACGCGGCTGCATAGGCAGCCGCATTTTAAAACTGTAATTGCTTAATAATTGCTAACGTAGGCGCAGATTGGTTCATCGTATAAAAATGCAAACCGGGCGCCCCGTTATCTAATAATTGCTGACACAGTTTAGTCACCACGTCTAAACCAAACGCTTGTATGGACTCTCTATCATCGCCATAGCTTTCCAGGCGTTTTCTTAGCCAACGTGGTATATCGGCACCACACATTTCTGAGAAACGCGAGAGCTGTGAGTATTGCGTGATAGGCATAATGCCCGGCACGATAGGTATATCAATGCCGTATTTTTCACATAAGTCTATAAAATTATAATAGGCTTCGGCATTATAAAAATATTGCGTAATTGCAGCATCCGCACCGGCATCCACTTTACGCTTAAAATTTTTAATATCATCAACACAGTTATAAGCTTGCGGATGGACTTCCGGATAGGCGGCAACATGTATTTGAAAATGCTTAGCTGTTTCGTCACGGATAAATTCAACTAATTCATTAGCATAACGAAACTCACCCGTAGACATCATGCCTGACGGCAAATCACCGCGCAACGCCACTAATTTGTTAACACCTTGCGCGACATAGTCTGAAATTATCGCGCGTATACTGTCTTTAGTAGACGCAACACACGATAAATGCGGTGCGGCGGCAATGCCTTTAGCTTGTATATTAACAATCGCATCGAAAGTTTTATCGCGTGTAGTTCCACCAGCACCATAAGTCACCGAGAAGAAATCTGGGGTTAATGCGGCTAGCTGTTGTTGTACAGTTTCCAGTGCTAATGCACCTGCTTCAGTTTTAGGTGGATAAAACTCAAAACTAAAAGCTTGTGGGTATTTTTGCTGTGATTGCATCATAACGCTGCCATACCGGCTTAATAGCGGTAATGTTCTGCTTTGTAAGGACCGTTAACAGGAACGTTGATGTAACTTGCCTGCTCGTCAGTTAATTCCGTTAACGTAACGCCTAATTGCTGTAAATGAAGTTTAGCCACTTTTTCATCTAATAGCTTAGGCAAGATATAGACTTGGTTTTGGTAGTTTTCTGCATGTTGCCATAACTCGATTTGCGCTAACACTTGATTGCTAAACGAGTTAGACATAACGAAACTAGGATGACCCGTCGCACAACCCAGATTTACTAAGCGACCTTCTGCCAACACGATTAAGCGTTTGCCATCAGGGAAAATCACATGGTCAACCTGGGGTTTAATGTTTTCCCAGGTGTATTGACGCAACGAGGCAATATCGATTTCCGCATCAAAATGACCGATATTGCAAACTATCGCTTGGTTTTTCATCACTAACATGTGATCGTGACGAATCACATTACAATTACCGGTCGCTGTGACAAAGATATTAGCGATAGGCGCAGCTTCTTCCATGGTCACGACTCTGTAGCCTTCCATCGCAGCTTGCAATGCACAAATAGGATCAATTTCGGTAATCCATACCGTTGCACCTAAACCACGTAATGATTGCGCACAACCTTTACCCACATCGCCATAACCACAAACTACGGCAATTTTGCCAGCAACCATCACATCCGTCGCACGTTTAATGCCATCGACTAACGACTCACGGCAGCCATATAAATTATCGAATTTAGATTTAGTGACCGAATCATTGACGTTAAACGCAGGTACTTTCAACGTACCTTTGGCGACGCGCTCGTATAAGCGTAGCACGCCTGTCGTCGTTTCTTCTGATAAACCTTTTACCTCAACCATTAATTCGGGGAATTTATCATGCATCATATTGGTTAAATCGCCACCATCGTCCAGAATCATATTCGGACGCCAGCCATTAGGGCCTATGATGGTTTGCTCAATACACCACTCTGCTTCAGCTTCGGTTTCACCTTTCCAAGCAAACACCGGAATTCCCGCTGCCGCAATCGCCGCTGCCGCATGGTCTTGTGTAGAGAAAATATTACACGACGACCAACGCACTTCCGCACCTAATGCCGTTAACGTTTCAATCAACACAGCCGTTTGTATCGTCATGTGCAAACAGCCTGCAATACGGGCGCCTTTTAATGGTTGTGCCGCACGGTATTCTTCGCGTATTGCCATTAAGCCTGGCATTTCGGTTTCAGCAATTTGTATTTCTTTTCTGCCCCATTCGGCTAAGCTAATGTCGGCAATTTTGTAATCGGTTTGACTCATGATTAACCTCAGGTAGTCGGTAAATTAAAGGCCAGCAGCATCTTTTAATGCTTCGGCTTTATCGGTTTTTTCCCAACTAAAACTCTCTTCTGTACGACCAAAATGACCATAAGAAGCCGTTGGTTGATAAATAGGTTTTAATAAGTCAAGTTGAGCGATTAGTCCTTTCGGTCTTAAATCAAAATGCTCGCGGACGATTTCTACTAAACGGCTTTCAGCTAGTTTACCCGTACCAAACGTCTCTACGCTAATCGATGTCGGCTCAGCAACGCCTATCGCATAAGATACTTGGGTTTCACAGCGTTCTGCTAAACCGGCAGCGACTATATTTTTAGCGACATAACGCGCCATATAGGCTGCTGATCTATCGACTTTTGACGGGTCTTTGCCTGAAAATGCTCCACCACCATGTCGTGCCATGCCGCCGTACGAATCAACGATAATCTTACGACCGGTTAAGCCACAATCACCGACCGGGCCGCCGATGATAAATTGTCCTGTTGGATTGATGAAATATTTAGTGTCTTTATGCAACCATTCTTTAGGTAGTACAGGTAAAATGATTTCATCCATGACGGCTTCGTGCAAGGCTTTAGTGCCTATATCAGGTGAATGTTGCGTAGACAAGACCACTGCATCTATCGCCACAGGTTTGTTATTTTCGTAGCGAACCGTAATTTGGCTTTTAGCATCGGGTCTTAGCCAAGGCAGTGTTTTGTTTTTTCTGACTTCCGCTTGACGTTTAACCAACAAATGCGAATACGTGATAGGCGCTGGCATATAAACATCGGTTTCATTACTAGCATAACCAAACATTAAACCTTGATCGCCTGCGCCTTGCTCATGATTTTCGCTTTCGTCAACACCCATAGCAATGTCAGCCGATTGCTTGCCAATCGCGTTTAAGACTGCACACGTTTTGCCATCAAAGCCAATATCGCCGTGATCGTAACCAATATCGCAAACGACTTTTCTGACCAGAGCTTCTAAGTCAACCCACGCATCGGTAGTCACTTCGCCTGCTAGCACAACCATTCCGGTTTTAACTAACGTTTCGCAGGCGACTCTGGATTTAGCATCTTGAGTCAATAACGCATCAAGTACTGCATCGGAAATCTGATCGGCAACCTTATCCGGATGACCTTCGGAAACCGATTCTGACGTAAAAATATAATTATCGCTCATACTATGCCTCGTAAATATCAAAATCCAGATAGTCAAAAGGCTGCAATATGCAGCCTTTTCATTTGTGTGGTGGGCCCTGTAGGACTTGAACCTACGACCTGCCGATTATGAGTCGGACGCTCTAACCAACTGAGCTAAGGGCCCTTGTTTTTGCTGGGTTATTCATCCAAGAAACAACGCAATTGCTCCGATCTGGATGGATGCCTAAGTTTTCTTAATGCTTTTGCTTCGATTTGCCGTATACGTTCACGGGTTACGTCAAACTGTTTACCAACCTCTTCTAGCGTATGGTCAGTATTCATGTTAATACCAAAACGCATACGCAACACCTTAGCTTCTCTTGCCGTTAAACCGGCTAAGACGTTTTGAGTAGATTCGCGTAAACCCGCAATCGTAGCGGCTTCAACGGGAGACATTACTTTACCATCTTCGATAAAATCGCCCAAGTGCGAATCTTCATCATCACCGATAGGTGTTTCCATTGAAATCGGCTCTTTAGCGATTTTCAACACTTTACGAACTTTATCTTCCGGCATTTCCATGCGCTCAGCCAATTCCTCTGGCGTTGCTTCCCGGCCCATTTCTTGAAGAATTTGGCGCGAAATACGATTTAATTTATTAATCGTTTCTATCATATGCACCGGAATCCGAATGGTTCTAGCTTGGTCAGCGATAGAGCGTGTAATCGCTTGCCGTATCCACCAAGTGGCATAGGTAGAGAACTTATATCCGCGTCGATATTCAAATTTATCAACAGCTTTCATTAAGCCAATATTGCCTTCTTGAATTAAATCCAAGAACTGCAAACCGCGATTTGTGTATTTTTTTGCAATAGAAATAACTAAACGCAAATTAGCTTCAATCATTTCTTTTTTCGCACGTCTAGCTTTAGCTTCACCTATAGACATGCGTCTATTAATGTCTTTAAGACCAGTAATCGTTAACCCATATTCGGCTTCGGTATCGGCTAATATTTTTTGCGCTTTGCGCAGCTCTTTCTCGTACGGCAAGAGCCCTTCTGAATAAGCATGAGACGGTGCTAGAAATTGATTTAACCAATCTGCATCAGACTCGCGACCAACAAATGAGGTAATGAAGTCTTTTCTGCTAATTTTGGTGTATTTTAAGAATGTTTCTAGGATAAATTTTTCTTGCTCTCTTACTCGTGCTACACCGTTAGGAATAATGCCGGTTAATTTTTTTAAATATTGCGGTGTCCATTTAAACTCCATGAACAGCTCAGCTAATATTTCAAATTCTTTTTCAGTTTGAGAGCTTACATAGCCATATTTTTTAATAGAGCCTGATGCAACCGCCAATTGCTGTCTTAACGCATCAACTTTTT